>JBIKMQ010000384.1:0-3508 GCA_044359215.1 Candidatus Chromulinivoraceae bacterium | reverse complement strand
GCCTCCGGGGGACGGTTCCGGGGGCTTCGGTGGCGCCGGCGACCCGGGGCGCGATGCGGGATGTTTCGCCCCGGGGGAACTCCAGCCGGGAACCTTGGAGGAATGCTTGGTGTCCATTCGATCGATCGGGAAAAGCGGTGTCCAGGGCTGGTCCCGTGCGGGGATGACCCGCGAAGGAGGAACGGCCCGAGAGGTTGTAAGTGGAGCGGGGGGAGCTTTGGTTTGTCGACGTGAAACTGGGATGGGAGGCCTCGGGGAGTCGGCGGGCTGGCTCCGGTCGGGGCCCAGGGCGTCGCGATCCTCCGGTCCGCACCCGGCTCGCGGTCTTGGTCTCCTCCGGCAGCCATCCGTTCAACGCATCGGCCGCCGATGGCACGGTTCTCTGTCACCCCGCCATTCGGCAAACTCCGTTCTGGGCTTCGGTCGGGAGCTTCGACGACACTGCGGTCCGGTCCGGCGGCCGTGTCGGGGCCGGAGCCATCCCATGCAGCAACCAATCGCCACCTCCGGTGTTCTTGAGGGCATGTCGACGTCCCCTCGGGAGACTTCTGGTTTGCCGCCCGCCGGTTCGGGCCGGAGTTCCTCCCCCGTGCGCGTTTGGTTTCCACGGGGGGGCCTCGGGACGGTCCTGCTCGCCAGCGCCCTCGCCGGTTTGTCCCCGCTCGATCGGGCGATGGCCGAGGCGTCCAAGACGGTGCCCGCCGCCTCGGCAGGCGTCGACGCCGCCAGGTCGGACGCGGAGCCCGCCGACGCGGGAGCCGCGGAGGGCCAGTCCGCGGAGGGCGCGGAGCCGTCCGGCCCCACCCACCGGTACGCCCGCATCCCCAGGCGCAACGCCTTTGGCATCAAGCCGCCGGCTCCGCCGCCGCCGCCGGAACCCGAGAAGGAACCCCCCAAGGACCGTCCGGAGTTCTTCCTGACCGGGTTCACCACGGTCCGCGGCGAGAAGCGCGCCTTTGTCGCCTACCAACCCAAGGGCAAGCCCGTCCAGTATCCGAGGGCCCTCATCCCCGACGAAGAGGTCGGCATCGGCGACGGCGTGCTCAAGTTGGTGTCCATCGACCCAATCGAGAAGTCCGTGACGATCGCCTACAACGGGGAGGAGATTCCGCTCAATTTCAAGGACAACGCGGTGAAGGTGACCGGCACTCCCGGGGCGGCTCCCGCTCCCGGGGCACCCGGCCTGCCACCGGGCGCGGCAAGGGGCAACCAGCCGCCCCCGCCGGTCCTCAATCAACCGGGCAACGTCGGCGGCATCCCTGGAGTGGTGGGAGGTGTGGCGGTTCCCGGAATCGGGCAGGTTCCGGGGACGGTCGCCCCGACGGTGATCGGGCGCGGTGGAGCCGTCCTGAGTGGTGGCGTGGGAGCCCTCCAGGGCAACCAGTTCACCCCCAACGCGATCCCGGCCGGGGGTACCGCCATCCCGAATGGCATCGAGGTGCCTGCCGTGGCTCCGGCTCCCTATGAATACGGCGGGACGGTTCCGACCCCGGTCACCCGCACCGGTCGCGTCGTGCCGCCGCCGCCTCCGGCACCTTTTCCCGCACTGCCGGGGCAATAAACCCGTCTGATCCGGCCTTTCCAAGGTTCTGGTCCCTCCACGTCCTCCGACTCCGGGGGCGTGACCGGGGGGGGCTGAGGGCTTTCGGAGGGCTCGTTCCACGTCGGCCCTGGGCCCCGGCTCGTGCCCGAACCTCGACGGCTCAGGCCGACACGGCGCCTCTGGCCTCACGGACCAACCGGAGGATTTTCTGCGCGTCCTTGATGCCGGGAGCCAGTTCCACCCCGGACGAGACATCCACCGCGTAGGGCCGCACCTGGCGGACCGCCTCGGCGATGTTCTCGGGCTTGAGACCGCCGGCGAGGATGACCGGATGCCCCAGCTGGCACGCCTCGACGGCAAGACCCCAGTCGAAACGCGCCCCGGTGCCCCCGGAGGTCCCGGGCACATAGGCGTCCAGCAACCAGGCATCGCAGGCATCCCGATGCCCGGGAAGTCGCCCGAGGGTCTCCGGCCCCCGCATCCGGAAGGCCTGGACGACCCGGACGCGGTGACGCAGGCCGTGGCCCACCTCCGGGGGTTCGTCGCCATGCAACTGCACCGTGTCAAGCCGCGCCTGGTCGATCACGGCCCGCATGAGGGCCGGATCGGCATCGACGAAGAGGCCCACGCGGCTGACGAAGGGGGGCAGGCCCCGCGTGATTTCCGCGGCACGCGCCGGCTCGATGAACCGGGGCGTTCCGGGCACGAAGACGAACCCCAGCGCATCGGCCCCGGCCTCGATGGCGGCCCGGGCATCCTCCTCACGGGTGATGCCGCAGATCTTGATGCGCAGGGCCATGTCGGGGGAGCGAGCCTTGCTGGACGTCGCCTCGGTGGACTCAGAATTGACGGTCGGTCACCGCGCCCTCGCTGGCGGTGCTGACCGTGGCCGCGTACTTGGCGAGGATGCCCCGGGTGTAGTTGGGCTTGGGCTTCTTCCACGCCTTGAGACGGGCCGTCAGTTCCTTGGCCGGGATGCCCAGGGTGATCTCGCGTTTCTTGGCGTCGATGGTGATGGGGTCGCCGTTCTTGATGACGGCGATCGGACCGCCATCAAAGGCCTCGGGCGTGGTGTGGCCGATGACGAACCCGTGCGAGCCGCCGCTGAAACGGCCGTCGGTGATGAGCGCGACCTCCTTGCCGAGGCCCTTGCCCATGATGGCGCTGGTCGGCGAGAGCATCTCCCGCATGCCCGGGCCGCCCTTGGGGCCCTCGCCGCGGATGATGATCACGTGGCCGCTCTTCACCTTGCCTTTGAGGATGCCCTGCAGGGCCTTCTCCTCGTTCTCGAACACGATGGCCTTGCCGCTGAAGGTGAGGCCTTCCTTGCCCGAGATCTTGCCCAAGGCGCCGCCGGGGCAGAGGTTGCCGCGGAAGACGACCAGGTGGCTGTCCTTCTTGATGGGGTTGTCGAAGCCCCGGATGATGTCCTGACCGGCCGGGTAGCCCGGCGCGTTCTTCAGGTTCTCGGCCATCGTCTTGCCGGTGACGGTCATCACGTCGCCGTGGAGCAACCCCTTGTCGAGCAGCATCTTCATCAAGGGCACCGTGCCGCCGATCTCCACCAGTCGGGCCATCACGTACTTGCCCGAGGGCTTGAGGTCGGCCAGCACGGGAACCCGCTTTCCGACGCGCGTCCAGTCGTCGATGGTGAGCTTCACGCCCGCGCAGTGGGCCATGCCGATGAGGTGCATGACCGCGTTGGTCGATCCGCCGAGGGCGATGACCACCGTCATGGCGTTCTCGAACGCCTTCTTGGTCATGATGTCGCGCGGGCGGATGTTCTTCTTCAGCAGGTTCAGCACGGCCGCGCCGGCATGCTCGCAGTCGCGGGTCTTGTCCTGCGACACGGCCGCCTGGGCCGACGAATTCGGCAGGCTCATGCCCAGCGCCTCGATGGCCGAGGCCATGGTGTTGGCCGTGTACATGCCGCCGCAGGAGCCGGCGCCCGGGATGGCCACCTCG
>JBIKMQ010000383.1:0-3510 GCA_044359215.1 Candidatus Chromulinivoraceae bacterium | reverse complement strand
GGCCCAGATGGCGGCGTGGCCGCTGGGCATCGAGGCGTTGAGCCCCTTGCCGGCCAGCATTCGGGTCTCGGGATGGGTCGCATACGGGCGCGGCCGTCCGAAGGTGCGCTTGAGGATCCCGGTGCCGGTTTCCCCGAGGGCCAGGGTGGCGGCCAGCATGAGGGCACAGCAGACCCCGCGGCGCCCCCCCTTCCACCACAGCCCGAGGGCCAGCGCGGCCAGGCCCGGCTTGAAGAGCGGGTTGCCGCTGAGGATCGGCATCAGCAGGTCGAAGACCGGATTGACGACCCCGCGGTTGAACCACTGGAACAGCGCATGATCCCCGCTGGCGAACAACTCCATCACCGGCCAGACCCTGCCGGTTCCCGGGCGAATTGGCCAGAGACTTGACCGGCCCCGGCCCCCGCCGCACGGTCGAGAATCACATGCCGCCCAAGGCCGCGCCACCGACCCTGCCCCTGCCCCCGGCCGACCCGGCCGAACGGGCCCGGCGGCGGCGCGCCGCCTCCTCGGCGCGGGCGCGGACCCTCGACCAGTGGCGCGGCCGGGGCTTCACCGGGGCGGAGACGGCTTGGACCACGCCGGCCCGGCCGATCGAGGCCATCCTGCCCGGGGTCTTGGGCACGATGCGGCTCGAGCAGCGCCTCGACGAGGCCAAGATCCAGACGGTCTGGGCCCAGATCCTCGATCCCACGCTGGTGGCCCATGCCCAGCCGGCGGGGTTCGCCAAGGGCACCCTCTTCGTCCACGTGGACAGCAGCGTCTGGTTGCACGAGATCGTGCGCTACCGCCGGAGCGAGATCCTCGAGCGCCTCCAGACGGCCCTCGGCCGGACGGTCGTCCAGAAGATCTCCTTCCGCCTGGGTTGAGGCGGCAACGGTCCCGCGGCGCCTCCGCCCGAGGTACGGGCCTCCGCGCGCATCCGGCTGAAACGGATCCCGGGTCCCGCCGGTCTCCCTGGTCGTCGTGAACGCACCCATCCCACCCGGTTGTCCGCCCGCGAACCGGACCCAACCAAGGCTCCCCCGGGCCACGACGCGGGTCGGGCTCGCCTTCCGGCGCTCCCGCCCGCTGCTCTTGAGCGCGGTCGCGGCGGCGGTGGCGATCGTGCTCGTCGGCCTGTGGAGCCAGAATGCCGTGCAACGGACCCTCGAAGGCCGCCTGCGCAGCGAACTGGGCACGGCCCTCGAGGCCAATGTCACCGCGCTGGGCGTGTGGATCCAGGGGCAGATGCGCACGGCCAGCCTGCTGGCGGCCGACCCCTCGATCCGGGAACCGGCCGGGGCGCTGCTCGAGCGCGCCCGGACCAATCCACCGCCGGCGGGATTCGGGTCGGGGCCGCGCCCGGGATCCATCCCGCCGCCGGAGGCCGACCCCGTGATGGGCAGCCTCATCCGGACCCTCGACCAGCGGCTGCTCCTCACCGGCTATCCCGGGGCCGTGCTGGTCGGTCCCCAGGGCCGGGTGGTCGCGGCCTTCGGGCGCCTGCGGGTGCGTCCCGGCAGCCCGGTGCCGACGGACCACCACGAGCTGTACCAGCGCGTGCTGACCAACGGCCGGCCGGCGCTGGTCACGCCCTTCAAGCCCGTGCGGCCGATGGGCCGGGGCCTCGGGGGGCCACGGGCCAAGCCCGACGGCCAGGGTCGCCCCCCCGGAGACGCAGCAATCCGGGAGCCCGGTCGGCTCGACGGCCCTCCCGGAGCCTCGGATCGCACCAACCGCCCGCCCTGGCGCGACGGCGAACGGGGGGCCGACCGCCGTCCCGGTCCCGCCGGCGAGGCGATGCCCCGGGGCGACCTGCAGGTCATGCAAATCCTCGCGCCGGTGAAGGCCGACGACGGCCGCACCCTGGGCGTGCTGGCGGTGGTCCTGAGGCCCGAGGACGAGTTCACCCGCGTGTTGTCGGTGGCCCGACCCGGCGCCAGCGGCGAGACCTTCGCCTTCGACCACGACGGCCGCCTGCTCTCCCAGAGCCGCTTCGACGACCAGCTTCGCCAGCTCGGCCTGCTGACCAACGCCCCGGGCGGAAGTTCGGCGCTCAACCTGGTGCTTCGCGACCCCGGCGGCGACCTGACGCGTGGATTCCGATGGCCCGAGACCGACCGCACCAACGCCCCCTGGATGACGCTCGTCGCCCGGGCCCTGACCGAAAGCAACGGCGTCCAGGTGCTGCCCGAGCGCGACTACCGGGGCGTGCCCGTGGTCGGTGCGTGGCACTGGATCGACGAGCACCAGTTCGGCGTGGTGACCAAGATCGACGCGAGCGAGGCCTTCCAGCCGCTGCGCGTGCTGCGGTGGATCTTCCAGATCCTCGTGCTGCTCATCCTCCTGGCCACCGTCACGGGCATCGTCGCGGTCCACCTCGGAGCCACGTGGCGCCGGCGTTTCGACGAGGCCCAGCTGCGGGCCCGCCAGCTCGGCCAGTACACCCTGCTGGCCCGGATCGGCGAAGGGGCCATGGGCTCGGTGTACCGGGCGCGCCACGCCCTGCTGCGCCGCGAGACGGCCGTGAAGCTGCTGCTGCCCGACCGGGCCGACGACGACCTCATCCGCCAGTTCGAGCACGAGGTGCAACTGACCTGCCGGCTCACCCATCCGAACACCATCCAGGTCTTCGACTACGGGCACACGGCCGACGGGATCTTCTACTACGCGATGGAACTGCTGGAAGGGCTCACGCTGCAGGAACTGGTCGACCGCCACGGCCCGTTGCCCGAGGCCCGGGCCATCCACCTGCTGCGCCAGGCGGCCGGATCGCTGCGCGAGGCCCACGAAATCGGCCTCATCCACCGCGACATCAAGCCGGGCAACCTCTTCCTCTGCGAGCGCGGCGGCCTGCCGGACACGCTCAAGGTCCTCGACTTCGGGCTGGTTCAGGAAACCACCGTCCGCCCGGGCGTTCCCGCGACGGCCGACCGGGCCAGCCGGGGCACCTCGCGCTTCCTGGGCACGCCCCTCTACATGGCGCCGGAGACCATCCGCCAACCCGGCCACGGCGACATCGCCAGCGACCTGTACGCGCTCTCCGCGGTGGCGTTCGTGCTGGTGACCGGCCGCCCATTGTTCCCGGCCTCCTCGGTGGAGGAAGTCTGGCGGCACCACCTGGAAACCCCGGCGCCCCGGCCAACCGAATCCGGCGCCGTCGAGCTGAGCGGGGACTTCGAGCGACTGATCCTCGACGGACTGTCCAAGGACCCGGCACAGCGGCCCGCCGACATGGGCGTGTTTCTGGAGCGCCTGGAGCGCAGCCCGAAGGCCAGTGAGTGGACGCCCCAGCGGCGTCGGGCCTGGTGGACCCGGTTCCGCCCCGGAGCGTCCTCCGGCGAGCCGAGGATCTCCCGGCGCACGGAGGCCACCCTCCGCATCGACCTGAGCCTTCGGACACTCACCCCGGCCGGCCCGGACACCGCCGAGCCCGCGCCCCCGGGAGACTCCACGGCCCTCCCGGGTTGATCCGTCGGTGGAACGGCCAGGGCCCGGTGGCCCGGGGCGGGGGCCGGCCTGCCGCGC
>JBIKMQ010000382.1:0-3533 GCA_044359215.1 Candidatus Chromulinivoraceae bacterium | reverse complement strand
GGAGGCGGGCCGTGAACGCTACGTGCTGGTCGACACCGCGGGCGTCCGAAAGGCCCGGCGCATCGACGACACCATCGAGTATTTCTCGGTTGAGCGGACCAAGGATGCCATCGCCCGCTGCGACATCGCCGTGCTGGTCATCGACGCCCTCAACGGGATCACCGAGCAGGACAAGAAGATCGCCGACGTGATCGTCGAGGAGCGCCGGTCTTGCATCGTCGTGGTGAACAAGTGGGACCTCGTGGCCGAGGACGTGCGCAAGGCCCGGGAGGAGGAAATCCGGGCCAGGAGCCTGAAGCAGCGCGACCGGGACGACCGTCAGAAGCGCCTCACGACGTTGGCCGAGTTCGGCCAATGGGTGCAGGAGCGGCTCTTCTTCCTCGACTACGCTCCGGTCATCTTCACCTCCGCCAAGGACGGATTCCAGCTCGACCGCCTGCTGGAGGCCGTGCGCTACGTGTCCGGCCAGTTGGGCCAGAAGGTGCCCACGGCGATCCTGAACCGCACGATCAACGACGCCATCGAGCGACGCCAACCGGTCAGCGATCAGGGCCACCGGCTCAAGTTCTATTATGCCACCCAGGTCCGGCAGGCTCCCCCGACCTTCCTGCTGTTTGTGAACCGCGACGAACTGTTCAGTGCGCCGTATCTCAAGTATCTCACCGGCGAGATGCGGGCCGCCTTCGGCTACGAGGGGTGCCCCATCGTGCTGGTTCCGAAGCCCCGTCCCAAGACGATCGAGCCGGTGCGGAAATTC
This sequence comes from Candidatus Chromulinivoraceae bacterium, assembly GCA_044359215.1. Classification (GTDB taxonomy): domain Bacteria; phylum Verrucomicrobiota; class Verrucomicrobiia; order Limisphaerales; family UBA9464; genus SXXZ01. The sequence continues at coordinate 2,776 of JBIKMQ010000382.1, read as the reverse complement.
CGGAAGCAACCCTTCGCCCACAAGCGCGAGGGCGGAGAACGCCGACTGTCCCCGTTGGCCGAAAAGGCCGTGGCCCGGAAGGCCGCCCGGTCCGAGAAGCCGGTCGGAGGCAGGTTTCCAGCCAGGCCGGCCAGCCGCCCCGGGACTCAGTCGACCTCCCCGAGGGGCAAGGGGGCGAAATCGGGCGGATACGCCATGAAGTCCGGAGGGGCGACCGCGGGAGCGGCGACCGCATCAGGTGCACGTGCCCGGGCTCGTCGCACAAACCATCTGGCACCGGGGCATCCCGGCGGCAAGGCACGGAACGGTCGATCGCGCGCCCGCTGAGGCGGACCCGAAGACCAACCGGTGTCCGTTCAGGTGACCCGGGTCGGGCGGATCGGTGGAGCGTCTCGGAGAAGGTCCCGGAGCAGGAGCTCTCCGGCCCGTCGGGGACGGTCGCTTCTCAGGCGTATCGGCGTCCGGCCATCATGAAATCCAGGTAGGTGCTCAGACGCGCCTTCATGTCGAGCCGGGACACGATGGCGTCGATCAGCCCGTGCTTCATCAGGAATTCCGCCGTCTGGAAATCGGCCGGCAAGTCCGATTGGGTGGTCGCCTCCACCACCCGGCGCCCGGCGAAGCCGATGGTGGCCCCCGGTTCGGCGATGATGAGGTCGCCGACGCTCGCGTAGCTGGCCATCACGCCCGCGGTCGTGGGGTCGGTGAGCACACTGATGTAGGGCAGGCGTTGCTTGGCATGGTAGGCCAGCGCGCCGCAGGTCTTGGCCATTTGCATGAGGCTGAACATGCCCTCGTACATCCTCGCTCCGCCGCTGGTGGAAATGATGACCAGCGGGATGCCCCGGTCGGTCGCCGTCTCGATCAGGCGGGTGAGCTTTTCACCGACGACCGACCCCATCGATCCCCCCAGAAACTGGAAATCCATCACCCCCAAGGCGACCCGATGGGTTCCGATGCGCCCCACGCCGGTGACCACGGCGTCCTTGAGCATCGACATCTTCTTCCGGTAGGCGGCCAGTTTGGCTTCGTAGCTGGCGGCCCCGGTGAACTTCAGCACATCCACGCTCTCCATGAGCGCGTCCATTTCTTCAAAGGAGCAGGTTTCCACCATCGAGTGGATTCGTTCCCGGGCACCGATCTTGAAGTGGAAGGAACATTTCGGACAGACCTTCAGATTCGAATCGAGGTCCTTGTCATAGATCAGCTCGTCGCACTTCGGGCACTTGGTCCAGAGGCCCTCGGGGATGTCCCTCTTCTTGGACTTGGACGTCAGCTTGGGCTTCGTGAGGAAGGCCGTATCCCCGGCATCATGGGTCGGGGGCGTGACGGCGGGTTCGACGGGTTCGACCCCGATCGCCTTTTTCCGGATGACTTTGGTGGCCATGAACTGGGGCGACTCCCTCGGACGGGAGTCACTGGGCGGGAAGCCTTACCACCCTTCCGCCGAGAAGGCCAGCCCCAGAAGAACCCCGCTGTCCGGCCAAGGCGCTTCCTCCGGGGGGGGAGGCGGATCGACGGAGTCCGGGGTCGGGTTTCTCTGGAAAGCGGCTTCGGATTCTCGGCATGGTGCGTTGGACGGGACCCCGCACAGGCTCTCCCGGCGATTTGTCCCATGAAGCGTCACCTCGGCATGTTTCTTAGGACCCTGGTCTTCCAAGGGTTCATGACCGCATCGATCCTCCGGTCGGCAACTCCGGAATGGCCACAATGGCGCGGTCCCGATGGTCAGGGACACGCCGCGCCCGGAGCCCATCCGCCCCTCCGCTGGAGCGAGACCGAGGGTGTGGTGTGGAAGACCCCGTTGCCGGGCCGTGGTTGGTCCTCGCCCGTGATCGATGGCCGCCAGATCTGGATGACCGCGGCCCACGAGACGGCGGCCAAGCCCGAGGATGTGAAGCGTCGACTGGCCGCCAACACCGCCGACCAGCCGCTGGTGCTCTTGGAAAAGGTCGATCTGCATGCGTTGTGCGTCGACCGCGACACCGGCCGCATCCTGCATGACCTGAGGATCTTCTCGGAGCGCGAGCCCCAGTGGGTCCACGAGCTCAACAGCTACGCCTCGCCGACCCCCGTGCTGGAATCCGGCCGGGCCTACTTCCACTTCGGCACCTTCGGCACGGCCTGCGTGGACACCCGCTCAGGCCGGTTGCTCTGGACCAATGCGACGCTGCGGATCATGCACGAGAACGGTCCCGGCAGCTCGCCGATTCTTTGGAAGGACCGACTGATCTTCCACCTCGATGGCAGCGACGACCAATCCATCGTGGCGCTGGACACGGCCTCGGGCCGCGTCGCCTGGCGGACCCGGCGTTCCGGGGAAATGGCTTCCAATCCGCAGCTCAAGAAGAGCTACGCCACGCCGGCCATCGTGACCCTCGACGGGCGGGAGCAGGTGGTGTCCCAGGGGGCGGACTGGCTCTACGGCTACGACCCGGCGACCGGCCAGGAACTCTGGAAGGTCCGCTACGGGCAGCTGGGGTTCTCGCACTCGGCCCGAGCGGTGTTCCGCGACGGGGTGGCCTACCTGAGCACCGGGTTCATGAAGCCCGAGATCCAGGCCATCCAGCTCGATGCCAAGCCCCAGCCGGTGCACCGCTGGAAGTATTCCAAGGGGGCGCCCACCATGCCCTCGCCGTTGCTGGTGGGTGATGAGCTGTATTTCGTGGCCGACTCGGGCGGTTTCTTCACGTGCCTCGATGCCCGGACCGGGGCCGAGCATTTCCGCGAACGCCTCGGTGGCAACCACAACGCGTCGCCGATGTACGCCGGTGGC
>JBIKMQ010000381.1:0-3539 GCA_044359215.1 Candidatus Chromulinivoraceae bacterium | reverse complement strand
GGCCTGGCCCTCCTCTTCGCCGGCGCGTTTCGGGTCTGCCGCCGGCTCGACAACTACGGCTTCGTGGATGTCGTCTGGTCCTACGCCTTCGGCCTGTTGGCCGGGTTCTACACGATGGTCGGCCGGGGCTGGCCTCCGCGACGCACGATGCTCGCGGTCCTGGTGGGGATCTGGAGTCTCCGGCTGGGATCTCATCTGCTGCGGCGCCTGGCCAAGCACCATCCGGCGGAGGATCCCCGCTATGGTGCGATGCGACGGCAGTGGGAGGGGCAGGTCGAACGGCGCATGGCGGTGTTCTTCCAGCAGCAGGCGGCCTCGGTCGTGGTGCTGGGCCTGCCGTTCCTGATGGTCGCCGCCAATCCGCGTCCGGACTTCGCGGCGGTCGAATGGGCCGCCTTCGCGCTGTGGGTCTTGGGCGTGCTTGGCGAGGCCACGGCCGACGCCCAGTTGGCGGCCTTCAAGCGCGATCCCGGATCTCGGGGGAAGGTGTGTTCCCATGGACTTTGGCGATACAGCCGGCACCCGAACTACTTCTTCGAGTGGCTCATCTGGATGAGCTACGGGCTCTTCGCCCTCGCGGCCCCTTGGGGGTGGCTGGGCCTGGTGGCTCCAGCGTCGATCCTCTACCTGCTGCTCCGGGTCACCGGCATCCCCCTGACCGAACAACAGAGCCTCCGCAGCAAGGGGGCCGCCTACGCGGAATACCAACGGACCACCAGCGCGTTCTTCCCCTGGCCTCCGAAGAAAACAACCCCACACTTCTCTCCATGAAGACCGCTCCCACGGCATCCTCCCCACGCCGCAGCCCTCTGGGTGCCTGGACCACCGCGATCCTCGCCGCCCTGGCGTGCGGCTGCCAGAGCCGACCGACCGGCTCGGACGCCGCGCATCGCGAACCCCTGCGGGCGATCGACCGGCCCGTGGACCTGCAACGCTTCATGGGCGACTGGCACGTCATCGCGCACATCCCGACCTTCATCGAGAAGGACGCCTACAACGGGGTCGAGAGCTACCGGTTGGCCCCGGACGGCACGATCCCGACGACCTACGTCTTCAACGACGGCGGCTTCGATGGTCCGACCCGGACCTACCGGCCGCGCGGCTTCGTGCACGACCGCCGGACCAACGCCGAGTGGCGGATGCGCTTCGTCTGGCCCTTCAAGGCGGCCTACCTGATCGTGCATCTCGACGAAGACTACCAGACGACCATCATCGGCGTCCCCGACCGCGACTACGCCTGGATCATGGCCCGGTCGAAGACCCTCCCCGAGGAACGCTACCAGCAACTCGTCGCCCACCTCGCGGCGACCGGACACGACGTCTCCAGGCTGCGCCGCGTCCCGCACCGATGATGCCCATCCTGACGGCCGGACCCTACGGCATGCCCGGGATCTCGACGAAGACCCGCCATCGATGCCGGCCCGGGGCGACGGGACATGCCCTCCCGGCGGGACACCGATCTTCCGAAATCCCGAAGGATTCGATGCATGCGGTTCCAACGGAGTCGTGGTCGCTGTCGGAGATTGGCCCGCGTGGCACCCCGGGGGAAGCCCCGCTCGGCGTGTCCGACGGATGCCACCGGTCCACACCGGTCCATCCGCCCGCTCAGCGACATGGCTCATTGTTCCCCGTCCGGTGAACCCGCTTCCTCGCGATTGTCGGACCGACCCTTGGGCGCCGCATCCCCGTGGTCCGACGGAGGGCGGGGCTGTGGAAGCACGATCTCGATCCAGGTTCCGCCACCGGACCTTGGACGCTTGGTGATGCTCCAACCGTTCATCGCACAGAGACGATCCACGAGCGACAGTCCCAACCCGTACCCGGAAGTGGAACCGGCGTCCTGAGCCCGCGCAGCGATGCCATCGGTGAACTCGGGCAGGCCGGGCCCGTCATCCACGAAACGAAGAACGGCCGCCCCCGAAGGATCTCTTGCCACCACGATGTCCAACCGCCCCCCCGTGAGATGGGCGAACGCGTTGCCCACGAGATTGTGGACCAGCACCGCCACGATCTCGCGGTGACATCGCAGCGTCACCTCGGCGTGCGTCTCGACCTGCACAGACAGAGGATGCGAGGGATGAATCACCCGCCACTCGTCGAGCACCTCGGCGATGACCACGGACAGCGCGACCTCGCCGGCCGCCGGCGGCAGACGCTTCTCACGGGCCAGCATCAGGAAGGTCTGGATGAGGCGCTCAAGGCGTCGCCCCGCCCGCTCGATCCGGGCCAGGAGACGTTCCCGGGCCTCCGAGTCGTGCGGCATCTCGCGGAGCAGCGTGGCCGCCCCCTTCAGCGTGGTGACCGGCGTGCGCAATTCATGGCTGCAATCGGCGATGAAACGCCTCTCCCGTTCGAGGGACTCCCGCAACCGCTCGTGGTATTCGTCCAACACCCGGGCCAGGTATCCGATCTCGTCGTCGGGCAGTCCGGGCGCGAGGGTCGATCCGCTGGGTCGGCCTGTTTCCCGCCCCACCTCACGGGTGCGGACGCGATCGGCCAGCGCCAGCATCGGACGAAGCGCCCATCGGGTGATGACGGCGCTGGCCAGGAGTGCCGCAACGAGCACGCCGGCAGCCAAGACACCCAGCATCGCCGTCACCGGACCCAGATTGGCCTCGGAGAATTCGCGGTCCTTGAGATCCGCCACGACCCAAACCGCCGCGCGCCCATCCCGGGCCGGCTCGAACCACAGGCGGTACTCCCGCTCCAGCGGATCCACCAGCCACAGCCTGAGGCGGCCGATCAGGCCCTCGGGAATCAACGCCCGCCGCCCCTCGTCGTCGGCGAAGAATTCATGAATTCCCGGCTTGCGGGGCGGGTCCTTCAGGCCGTGCCGGACCATCAACCAGGACGGGTCCGTGACCCGGGTGAACCCGGGAGGCATTCGGGTCGTCCCCGGATCGGAGAGCGCGACCTCGCGCAGCATCGAGCCGAGGTAGGAATCCTGCACGGCATCCTCCGCCTCCAGGAGCAACAGCCACCCCCCCACGGTGAACACCAACGTAATCGTCGCAGCCAGGCCCAGGAGCAGCCAGCGGATGCGCGAGGCCACACGGGGCGGCGGGCTCGGGGGGATCGTTTGCATCAACGGCGCTTGTCCCCGGATTCTGCCAGCAGCTGATAGCCGATGCCCCGGTGGGTCTGGAGCAGGGGGGGCCAGGGCGGCCGATCGACCTCCGCCCTCAAGGCCGCCAGATGCGTGCGCAAGGCATCGCTGCCGGGGGGTTGATCGCCCCACAGGTGATGCTCGATGTCGGCGCGCGGAACCACGGCGGGAGCGCGCTTGAGAAGGATCTCGAGGAGGGCGAATCCCATGTTGGTGAGCGTGAGCATCCGTCCTGCGCGGCGGACGGTCCGCAGCGCAGGATCGAGCTCCACGTCGGCGAAACGCAGCACCGTCGACGGGGACGCCAGATGAGGCTGGGAACGGCGCACCAGCGCCTGTAGGCGCGCCAACAACTCAGGCAGGGCGAAAGGCTTGACCAGGTAGTCGTCCGCCCCCGCCTCGAAGCCGGCCAGACGGTCGGTCAAGGTGTCCG
>JBIKMQ010000380.1:0-3544 GCA_044359215.1 Candidatus Chromulinivoraceae bacterium | reverse complement strand
ACAACCATGTTGCTCAACAGCGATGGCGAGATGCCCGCACTGTGCCTACCTTGATCCGGGGTCAAAACCTACCCCTGGCTCAGGGCAGCGCAAACAATGCCGATCTTGACTGGATTCAATCTCATACCTCGGTCAGAGGAGAGAACGCCACGCGCTGACATTGAGACAAATTCTATCAATTTGTTCCCATGGAGCCCAGGTGTCTGGGAGTTTCGCGTCGATACGCGAAAAGGCGCCTTGCCTCAGTATCTTGCTGGTGCTTTTATTTGCTTTCGTTGTTACGCAAGCAATCTTTGCTCAGGAACTCAGCTTATTGATCACCACAGGAGGCCCCTTCACTGCGCTTGGATTGGATGTGGGAATTAACGCGAAGGGCGTAATTGCATTTACTGCCAATGACGCTAACGGTAGCGCGGCGTTTACGGTCGACGAGGCTGGTGTTGTTAGAAAACACAGATTTCAAAGTTCCAATCGCACTTTTGGAACTTCAGTAGCGATAAAAGATGCCAATCCACCTGAGATTGCCGTGCTGGATCTGGTACGTGGATCGCCTCCGACAATTGTAATGCGGAGGTGGGTTGCGAGCGGTAAAAACGCTTTTAACGTCGTTGGCCTGCTGCCCGGCCTGGCGGGCTTGGGAGACACCCCGGGTCGCTGGAGTCTTACCTTCGAGAACCTGAGGAACGACGAGATGTTGGAGCGCTTGGCCCAGGCGGCATTGGACATCGCGGTGACCACGCGCTTCGAGCCTGACAATCGCCTTCGGGCGGAGGTCGTCGGGCTGATCGAGTACGCCCTTTTTGTGCCTCAGGGACTGATGCCGAGGCGTTCCGTTCGCCGCGGACGCTCGTCGTCGCGCTCTGGTGGAGTTTTGGAGGGTTTGCCTTTGGCGGTCTTGAACAGTCGCAGCGGCGGAATCCTTCGCGCCTTGGAATCGGAGGCATCCCGCACCGACTGCGAGCTGCGGGTCGCCCTGCGCTTGAGTTCTTATCCGCAATTGGCGATGGCGGTCCGGTCGGGGACCGTGGCTGCTGTTATGCCCACTCGCGCTGCCGCCGCCCTCGAGGGAACCCAGTTCGAGATCCACTGCCCGCCATTTTTGGCCAAGGAGAAGCGGAAGGTCTGGATTGCCTGGAACCGGTCGATGGCCGAGATCCGGCCTGCGATCCCGGCGGCTGTTCGGCACCTAAAACGGGCAGTGGTGTGAGGCAGACCCGGGTGTCCGCCGGCACCGGGGCGGTCCGGTCTCCAGCGCCTGCCGATACCAGGGATTGAAACCTCAAGCGGTTGGAAAACCGGACTCAAAATCGAATTGCTGCCCGCCGGCGGTTTCACATGGTCCTGTGAAAATGAAGCCCCAAGCCACCCATACGCAGATGGGCCTCGAGTTCCGCGCGGCCCGCATTTCCACTCCCGGATCCGACCAATGCCCGATGACCCAGTCCGAGTTGTGCGAGTTGTCCGGGGTGGCGCGCGAGTCGACCATCAGCCGCCTGGAGAACGGGTACCGCCCCAACCGATCCACCCATGGGTGGGTTCTGGGGGCCATCAACCGGCGGCGGGCCCAGCTGGGCCTGGTACCGGTGGCCATCGAGTACCTGAGCGACGCGGAGCGTGGGGTGCGTGCGCCGGCGGTGCTGCCGGACCTTCAGGACGGGTATTGGGTGGAGAAGATCCGCTGCGAACGGACCGAGTGCATCCACTACAGCCTGGCGCTCCTCTACCAGAACCAGGGTCGTTGGCGCCTGACCGGGTGGAGTTCGCTCGGGGCTCATGAGGAGTGGTATTCCAATGGGTACCACTTCGACGACACGGGCCGGAACTTCTACTACACCTACGAGCGGGGCCGCGGTCTGAGCCGGCGCGGTGCGATCGGGGGATTCGGTGGGGTTTGCCTGTCTCCGGCCAAGACCGGCGACAAGGTCGTACCGGTATCGGGTTGGTTCGTGAACCTCGAGGGCCGACGGGCCGATGTATTCCAGTGCCGGTTCCTGACGCTGGACGAGGCCGCCCGCGACGTGGGGTTGTCCGCCGGACCGCCGGCCGACCAGCTCTCCGACGCCGCGGTCCGCGACGCGTTCCTGGAGAAGTTGGTCGCCCGTCAGCGGCGGAATCGGAGCAAGGAGCAGATGATCGCCAAGGAATAGGTGATTGGTTCCCACTCAGCCCGCCCAGCGGCGTGAGGCAGCGCTTCGGTTGCGACTCGTGCCCAACGGCACCGCCCGATGCGGAGCCGCCGGAATTACCTTGGGTCGCGGCAATGGCGCCAAGTCGGCATCGATCACTCACAGTTCGTAGGTGCCGCTTTGGGGGTCGTATCCAGGCCGCCCGCCGCCGCCGTCCGGAGCTGTGATGGAGATCGGCGCGATGGAGTCTGGAAATCCCTCGGGGCTGCGGAGAACCTTCCGGCATGGAGTGCCCTGCAGCAGCCGCGCCCGGCCCCCAGGCCCGTCGTGTGGGTGGGATGTCGATCCGAACCGCGTTGGTGGCCTTGGTCCCGTTGGTGGCGGTGGTCGTCGCCGTGGTGGCCGTGACCCGGTGGAGCCATCACCGCCAGACGGCACGCGAGCAGGTCGAGCGTGCGGATCGGAATGCCCAATTGGCCACGTTCCTGGAGGCCATGGAGCTTGAGCGTTCGGGGCGTCCGGCGGAGGCATTGCAGCGCCTGCAGGACTGCCCGCCGGCTCTCCGACATTGGGAGTGGCAATGGCTGGAACGGAGGTTGAATCCCCGGTGCGACACGCTGTCGTGCGGTGCCGCGCCGTTGGCGGTCGGCGTCTCGTCGGCGGGTGAAATCCTCTCGGTCACTTCCAATGGGTTCGTGCGGTGTCGTCCCGGACAACCACGGATGGAACTCTTCGCCCGCCTGCCTCGCCTCGGGGAGCGGGAGGCTTTGAAGGCCGCCGCGAACCACCGGGGTGCGGTGGCGGCCGTGGCCCGATGGAACGCCGAGGACTCGATCGTCCATCAGGCGGGAATGGGCGGGGCGGGAGGCGTGGTGTCTTGGAGGCTCGCCGGCACCGTGTCGGCGGTTTCGGCTCCCTCGCGGCTGGGTTCGTTGGCGTTCCTCGTCCGCCGGGACCCATCGTTTTGGCTGGAGCTCCGGTCGCGGGAGGGGGCCCTGATCGCCCGTCAGGAATTGGATTCGAGTGCCAGGCCGGTTGCGGTGAGGTTCTCGGACGACGGCCGGCGGTGCCTGCTCCTGTCCGGACGGGTGGGCAGCATGAACCTGCCCTCGGAGGGGACCATGTTCGAGCTGACAGGGCGTCGGTTGCGCCCGGTGCCAGTCTCCATCCAACCGTCGGATCGCACGTTGGAGGAGGGGCTGGACCAGGCCTGTTTCGGGCCGGATGGCATGCTGGCCGGGGCAGGTGAAGCCTGGCGCATCGATTTCGGGCGCCCGTCCGAGTCGGTGCCAGTGGGGGCGCCGTTTTCCGCGCCGACAACGGCGTTGGAACTTTCCCCCGGTGGCACGCTGTGGACGGCAACCGACGGGGCGTCCGTGGCGCTCCTCGGCATCGATCGAGCCGACCGCGAGACCCGA
>JBIKMQ010000378.1:0-3550 GCA_044359215.1 Candidatus Chromulinivoraceae bacterium | reverse complement strand
GGGAGAACGGGGGCACCTCGGGGCCTGGGACGTTCACTCGCGGGCGACCAGCCTGCGGTCCAGCGGGGCACGGTTCCGGAGGCGGTTGACGGCGAGTTCGGGATCGTGGGTGCCGGCCGCCCCGGGAGGGCGGGTCTCGTGCAGCAGGTGGCCCCCACGGCGGCGGCGCACCAGCTCGACGTCGTCCTCGAACAGGTCGTTGCGGACCGGGGTCGCGGCCGGCAGCTGGAACTCGGCCTGGACGAGCGGGTGGTTGGGGATCCGGCGGTTCTCGAACGAGAGGAACCGCCGGGCCAGCGTCTGCGGCAGCGCCTTGACGCTGCCCAGCGGCACGCCCCTGACCTGCGGGGTGCCCGGGCGGGACGGGGCGGACGCGCGGTCGTCCCGGCCGGGGAGCCAGGAACGCCAATGGAGCCATGCCGGCAGTCTCATGTGTTTCTCGGGTTCTGGACCTTCTTGAGCACCGTCTCCGCGCCACGCGCCGACTGGTAGGCCTTCGGGTTCCACAGTTCGAAGCGGTCGATGCAACCGACGAAAAGCACGTCCTTGGTGAGCCCGGCGGCGATCCGCATCTCCTCCGGCAGGCAGATGCGGCCGGCGCTGTCGAGGTCCAGCTCGATGATCCGGTCCACATAGTCGTGGCGCTCGGCCAGCTTGAGCGGCTCGGTGAAGTCCCCGGCGCAGATGGGTTGGCTGAAGCGGTCGAACTGTTCGGAGGGAAGCACCATCACGAATTCGGTGTCGGCCGCGTGCCGTATCATCACCGCCATCAGGGACAGGGTCGACGGGTCCTCGGGGCGCCACTTGGCCGGCATGGGGACCCGGCCCTGGGCGTCGACCTTGTGGTCGTAGCGCCAGGTGAACCGGGGACGGGGCGACACCGCCGGGACGGCCCCAGAAGAGGGGGATCCCGTTTCCATGATGTCACCGGCAGTGGCCATGCTGGGGTGTCCGTGAAGAGTCGGCTCAAAACCACGAAGAAACCCGCGTTCCCGTGGACGACGACTTTCTACAGCAACAGTCTCCCTTTCTACAACTAAATCGTTGCTTTTTCTTACTAAGTGTTATGCGCAGGTTATTCACAATCCGCATATCCGTTGAAATACCAAGGAATACCGATAACTGATCCAGGAGGTTGGCATCGACTTCCACGGAGGTTTCCCTTTTTCTCCCTGCATGCGGGTATCCGATTTCGATTTCGAGCTGCCGGGCGACTTGATCGCCCAGCACCCGGCGCCGGAGCGGGACGGATCCCGGTTGATGCAGTTCGACCGGCGGACAGGCGCCTGCCGGCATGGCCGGTTCACCGATCTGGTGGACCAGCTCCAGCCCGGGGAAGTGCTGGTGATGAACGATTCGCGGGTGATTCCCGCCCGGCTGCTGGGCCGCCGGGCCGATTCACCTGGGCGGGTCGAGCTCCTCCTGCTGGAGGAGGCCAGGCCCGGCTGCTGGTGGGCGATGGTGCGGCCCGGCAAGCGGATCCGGCCCGGGGCGGTGCTCCGGTTCGGCCCGGAGGAGGCCGGCATGGTGTGCCGGGTCCTGGAGAAGAATCCGGAGGGTCACGCGCTGGTGGAGTGGGAAGAGCCCGGGTCGTTCTGGGGGGCGTTGCAGCGCATCGGCCGGATCCCCCTGCCGCCGTACATCGAGCGTGGGGAGGCCGGTGCGACCGGTGAGGACGCCAACCGTTACCAGACCGTGTACGGCACCCGGGCCGGTTCGGTCGCGGCACCGACGGCCGGGTTGCATTTCACCGGGCGGGTGCTCGAGGCGCTGCGCGCCAAGGGCGTGCGCCTCCATCGCGTCACGCTGCATGTGGGGGCGGGGACCTTCCTCCCGGTCAAGGCCGACCGGGTCTCCGACCACGTCATGCACGAGGAACGCTACGAATTGGGCGAGGAGACCGCCCAGGCCCTCCGGGAGGCCAAGGCGTCCGGTCGCCGGATCATCGCCGTCGGCACCACCACGATGCGGGTGCTGGAGACCGTGGCCGGGGGTTCCGACGGGCCCATCGAGGCCGGTTCCGGCCGGACGAGGATCTTCATCCACCCGCCGTTCCGGTTCCGCCTCGTCGACGGGTTGTTGACCAACTTCCACCTTCCGAGGAGCACGCTCCTGATGCTCATCAGCGCGTTTGCCGATCCCGGGGGGATGGCCGGCCGCGAGAGGATCCTGGCGGCCTACGCCGAGGCCATCCGGGAGCGCTACCGTTTCTTCAGCTATGGCGACGCCATGTTCCTCCACTGAGCGGCGCGGGCCGTTCCATCCAGAACGCCCGACGGAGCCTGTCCTCAGGCGGGCGGTCGAGGTGGTCGTGAACATGGCCATGACGGCCGATGGCAAGGTCGCCACGGCCGGTCGCGAGATCGTGTCCTTCGGCAGCCCGCACGACCAGCTGGCCCTCTACGCGCTGCGGGCCACCGCCGATGCGCTCCTCTGTGGCGCGCGGACCGTCGAGGAGACCGCAGCCACGTTGGGGACAGGCTCGAAGGCGTTCCTGGCGGCCCGTCGCCGGGCGGGTCTGTCCCCGGAGGCACTCCGGGTGGTGGTCAGTGGCACTGGTTCCCTGTCGTCCGATGCGGCGTTGTGGCGGTCATCAGGGGCTCCAATCGTGGTTTTGACCTCGGAGATGGCCTCGGAGACTCAACGTGAACGATTGCGAAACCTTGGGGCACAGGTTTGGAAATCACCTGGCGAAGGCCTCGACCTCTCGGCGGCCTTGGACTGGCTGGCCCGGGAGCACGGGGTGCGTCGCGTGGTGGCCGAAGGCGGCGGCGTGCTCAATGCGGCCCTGATCGCCGCCGACCGGGCGGATGAGGTTCGACTCACCTTGGTTCCCAGGGTCTTCGGCGGGGCTGCCAGCCCCACGATCACGGATGGCCCCGTCGCCGATGCCCTTGCCGATGCGGCCCGTTTCCGCCTCGTGTCGGTGCGGGCCGTGGGTGATGAGCGGTTCCTGAGGTATCGGCGGATCGCCCGGGCCGATCGGGAATGACCCTCCAGAGCTACCGGGCCCCCTGGCGGATCCACTCCTCCACCTGCTTCAACGGCTTGTCGGCGATCCGGTGGGCCTCTGGCTTGGGAATGTCCTCGTCCTTCCCGGCGAGGATGGTCAGCAGGCTCGATTTCCGCGGATCCCCGGGCGTGACGACCTTCCCGTAAGTCTTGCCGCCCGCCAGTACCCGCTCGATCGAGTCGACCGAGAACCCGCCCTCGGCGCCGGCGCCGGAGTGGCATTTGGCGCAGGATCCCGCCAAGAGGGCCTTGATCTCGGGGTCGAAGCGCACCGGTGCGACGATCTCGGTGATCGGGCCATCGGGCCAGGCGGCCCCCTGGTCGATCCAGCCGCGCAACAGGCTGATCTGTTCGCGCGTCAGGGGATCGCTCTCCCCGGGTTTGCCTCCAGGCGGGGGCATGAGCATCTCGTCGATGAGGCCGGCAGCCATGTGGATGATCGCGCTCTGGGCGCTCTTGCCGGCGGCGATGGCCGGCCCGTGGTCATCGGTGACCTTGAAGGCACCCTCCTTCGTGTCCATCCGGTACTTGCCCTTCT
>JBIKMQ010000486.1:0-2967 GCA_044359215.1 Candidatus Chromulinivoraceae bacterium | reverse complement strand
GCTCACCGGCGTGGTCGAGCCCGAGGTCATCCGCGCCGTCCTGGCCTGATCGTCTGCAGTCTGCGCATTGCTTTCGCAGAAGGCGCAGCCGTCGATGGCGTCGCCGGTGTGGACGACGATGACGATGAGGTGGATCGCCGAGCGTCTGGCAATGGGCATGCGCGGTTATCTGAACCATCGCGTGTGTCGACGCAGGAAGTTGGGCGGGGAGTGTACAATATCAAGAACTGACCCCCTTGCCACCGACCATGACGATAGGGGGGATCGCTGAACGTTTGGCGATCGGCACGCGCGGTTATCTGAACCATCTCTTATGCCGCTGGAGGAGGCTGGGCAGGGAGTAGCCAATATCAAGAACTGACCCCCATGCCAGGACTGGAAAGATGAAACCCCCGGAAACTTTGGTTTCCGGGGGTTTCAGAGTGGCGACCCCACGGGGAATCGAACCCCGGTTACTGCCGTGAAAGGGCGGTGTCCTAACCGCTAGACGATGGGGTCTGAAAAAGAGCGGCGAGTCTTTCGCAGACTATCGCCTGCGTTGTCACGCTGTAATTTCACGCCGAAATGGCTGGTGGGTCGGCAGGGATTTGAACCCTGGACCAACGGCTTAAAAGGCCGCTGCTCTACCGCTGAGCTACCGACCCGCCAAAAAGCGGATGCGCAAGGTATCGGGCGGCGGGTCGCCCGCAAGCAGTCTTTTCCGGAGCATTTGCACCCGCTCCGGGCATCGATGTTCGATTTTTGCCCATCGATGGGGCGGCGGGCTTGACGGGGCCGGCTGAATTTCGGACCAAGGGTGGCGTCATTTCCCAGCCATGAATCCATCCCTCGAGAACCGCCGGGACTTTCTCAAGTCCAGTTCCACCGCCGCCGCCCTCACGTTTGCCGCGCCGGCCCTGCTGATGCGGGAGCGCGCCTTCGCCGCCAACTCCGACACGATCCGCATCGGCCTGGTGGGCTGCGGCGGCCGGGGCACCGGGGCCGCCGGCAACGCGCTGGAGGCCGACAAGAACCTGATCCTTGTGGCGATGGGTGATGCCTTCGAGGACCAGCTCAACCAGAGCCACGCCGGTCTCGACAAGCAGTATCCCGGTCGCGTGCAGGTGGAGCCGTCCAAGCGCTTCGTGGGCCTCGACGCCTACCAGAAGGTCATCGACGCCGGTGTCGACGTGGTGCTGCTGGCCTCGCCCCCGGGATTCCGCCCGACCCACCTGCGCTATGCGGTCGAGAAGAAGAAGCACATCTTCTGCGAGAAGCCCATGGCCACCGACAGCGCCGGCATCCGTCACGTGATGGAGTCGGTACGGATGTCCAAGGAGGCCAAGCTCAACATCGTGGCCGGCTACTGCTGGCGCTATTCGCTGCCGCGGCGCGAGTTCTTCAAGCGCATCAACGAGGGCGAGATTGGCGAGGTGCTGGCCATGTACGGCACCTACCTCACCGGCCCCGTCAAGCCGATGCAGGCCCCCTCGCAGCGCAAGCCGGGCGTGGGCGACCTCGAGTGGCAGATGCGCAACTGGATGAACTTCACCTGGCTGGCCGGCGACGGCTACGTCGAGCAGTGCATCCACACGGTCGACAAGATGATGTGGGCCTTCGGCGACAAGCCGCCGGCCAAGGTCGTGGCCAATGGCGGCCGGGTGCACCCGAACTACGAGGGCAACATCTTCGACCACATGACGGCCACCTACGAGTGGGCCAACGGTGCCCGCGGCGTCATCGCCCAGCGCCAGATTGCCAACTGCTACAGCGACAACAGCGACTACGTGCTCGGCGCCAAGGGCAAGGGCTGGAACGGCTGGTCCAACGCGTACTTCAAGAACGCCGACGGTTCCAACGGTTGGCGCTATCGGGGCGAGAACCCCGACATGTACGTCGTCGAGCACCAGCACCTCTACAAGGCCATCCGCGCCGGCGAGTTCCACAACGACGGCGACCGCATGGTCAACAGCACGCTGGCCGGCATCATGGGTCGCCTGGCGGCCTACACCGGCCAGGAGGTCACCTGGGAGCAGGCCCTCAATTCGAAGATCCAGCTCGTGCCCGAAAACCTGTCGTGGGACATGAAGCTGCCGATCGATCCGCTGCCCATCCCGGGCAAGACCAAGCTGGCCTGATCCGGCTGTCAGGCGACCGGCTGGGTTGGTTCGACAAGACCCTTGATTCGACAAGACTCTTGATTCGAACCCCCCAGCCGGTCTCCGCCCCTGCGACGCGCGATTTCGGTGACGCCCGGGCCTGGTGCCCCGCCTCGTTGGATCCGCGCTGAAGCCTCGATTCCGATCCTGCCTGTCCGATCCTGTCCGCCCGAAGTTGGTACCCAGACCGTTCCCTCGCCCCAGTTCCTGGTTCCACAGGCTCCTTTTCCGACCTTTCCTCGACCCGCATCCCTCCAGAACCCCGCACGCCGCCATGAATCGCCGTCACTTCCTGCACACCGCCGCCCTCCTGGGAGCCTCGTTGCCCGCCTTCGCGCAGACCGCGCCCAAGCGCAAGATCCTCAAGGGCATCATGTGGGGCACCGTGGGCGTGCCCGGTTCGGTGATGCAGAAGATGGAGGCCATCAAGGCCGCGGGCTTCGACGGCGTCGAGCCCATGGGCGGCATGGACAATGCCGAGATGAACGCCGCCCTCAAGGCCACGGGCCTGAAGGCTGGTTCGGTCTGCTGCCACACGCACTGGGCCAAGCCCTTGTCCGACCCCAATCCGGCCGTGCGTGAGGTGGGAGTCGAGGGTCTCAAGCTGTCGCTGCGCGACGCCAAGGCCTACGGCGCGCCGGCCGTGCTGCTCGTGCCGGCCGTGGTCAATGCCTCGATCAGCTACGCCGACGCCTACACCCGCTCGCAGGCCGAGATCCGCAAGGTGGTGCCCCTGGCCGAGGAGTTGGGCGTGAAGATCGCCATCGAGAACGTCTGGAACAACTTCCTGCTCAGCCCGCTCGAGGCCGCCCGCTACGTCGACGAGTTC
>JBIKMQ010000377.1:0-3575 GCA_044359215.1 Candidatus Chromulinivoraceae bacterium | reverse complement strand
CCTAGAGTCGCCCGCACCTTAAGCCCCTAACTTCACACAAACCTATGAATCGTCTCCGCAAACAACGTCTTGGCGCTTTCACGCTGATCGAGTTGCTCGTCGTCATCGCCATCATCGCGATTCTGGCCGGCATGCTCCTCCCCGCGCTGGCCAAGGCGAAGGCCCGTGCCAACCGCATCTCCTGCGTCAACAACCTCAAGAACATCGGCTTGGCCTTCCGCACCTTCGCGGTCGACTTCGGCGGTGCCTATCCCTGGCAGGTTGATCCCGCTCAGGGCGGTGTCTCGCTGGTCGCCGCCACGGCCGCTGGTGCCGCCACCACGGGTATCTCGAACAACGTGACCGCCTGCTTCGCCGCTGTCTCGAACGAGCTCAGCACCCCGAAGATCGTCTGGTGCCCCTCGGACGGCAGCCGCTTCACTGCTTCCAACACCTGGGTGGGCGTGCAGCGCTTGGCCTTGGCCAACAACCAGAAGGTCTCGAGCTACTTCCTTGGCACCACCGCCACGGAAGAGCAGCCCCAGAGCATCCTCGGCGGCGATCGCAACCTGACCAACGGCAGCACCGAGGCCCAGCTGGCCACCAAGCACATCATCTTCGCGAATGCGGACGCCAACGGTGCGATCCCCGTCGCCACGCTGAACAAGATCGGCTACACCAGCTCCATCCACCAGAACGCCGGCAACCTCCTGCTGGGTGACGGCTCGGTGCAGCAGGTTTCCTCCGGTCGTCTCCGCGATCAGGTTCGTGACGCCGCCGCCAACTCCGGCGCCCAGAACTTCATCTTCCCGGCCGCTGGCAACTAAGCCCTCCGACCGTCAACGATCCCTTCAAAGATCAAGGCACCCCGAAAGGGGTGCCTTTTTTCTTTTCCCATCCGCGAAGAAACGGGGCAACGGCGGGCAACAGGCAAGGAGAGACACGGTCACCGACGCGGCAACCGCTCGAAATGGGCGGAGGCAGGGGAAGCCGAATTCCCCGCTCCGAGAGCACCAACGGCTCCTCAAGCCGAGGCAAGGTCGCGCAGGATGTCGTCCAACGTCCGCTGGGGACGGAACCCGGTCAGGGACTCCAACAGGTCCAGGCTGGGGCGCCGATGCCGCATGTCCTCGAAACCCGGGCCATAGGCCGCCTCGTACGGGATGAGCTGAATGGAGGAGGAGGAACCGCTCGCGCGGATCACCCGCGCGGCCAATTCGCCAATTTCCACCGGATGGTCGTTGCCGACGTTGACAACCTTTCCCACGGCCTCCGGGCACCGCATCAGGTGGTGCACCGCCTCCACCGAGTCGGCCACATGGCAGAAGCAACGGGACTGCCGGCCATCCCCGTGGACCGGCAGCGGTCGGCCGGCACGGGCCGCCTCCACGAAGCGCGGGATCACCATGCCGTAGGCCCCTGTCTGGCGCGGCCCCACCGTGTTGAAAAACCTCACGATGCGGACCGGGACTCCGTGCTCACGGAAGTAGGCCATCCCCAGGAACTCATCCATGAGCTTCGAGCAGGCATAGCTCCACCGGGGCTTCACCGAAGGGCCGATCAACAGGTCGTCGGTCTCCGAGAAGACCGGCTTGGAGCTCTTGCCGTAGACCTCGGAGGTGGAGGCGAGCAGGACGGGGGTCTTGGGGTTCGAGGCGGCCTCGAGCACCGCCTCCGTTTCGCCGAGGTTGGTCTGGATGGTCCGGAGCGGCGATCCCATGACCCGCTCCACGCCGACGACCGCCGCGAGGTGAACGACCATCGAGGCATCCGCCACCAGCGCACGGAATCCCGGGCACTCCGAGACTCTTGAGCGGAGGATGGTGAGCCTCGGATCCTGCCGGACCCGATCCAGGTTTGAGAGCGATCCGGTGGACAGGTCGTCCACGACGACCACCCGGTCGCCGGCCTCCAGCAGGCGCTCGGTCAGGTGCGAGCCGATGAAGCCCGCGCCCCCGGTCACGACGATGGGTTTCGGATGCACCGCGACAGTCTGGGATGAACACGGCGCGAATTGAAGCCCGCATCCAACGAAACGAGGCTTTTCGGGGAGGATCCCGGGACAATCCCGTTGACACCCCGGAACCCGATTCCTAGCGTTTGACCACCCAATCCTATGTCCGAAAACACGCCTCCGGTCACTCCGCCCGCCGCCCCCGAACCCCCCAAGGCGGCCGAGGCTTCCGCGCAGAAGAAGCAGACGGTCCGCATCAGCCTGCCGCCGAAACCGGCCGGTGGGCCCTCCATCCGGGTGCCTGCGGCCGCGGCCCCGTCGCCTGCTCCGGTCGCCGCGCCGGCAGCCCCGGCCGTGCCGTCCCCGGCGGCCCCGGTGGCTGCGGCTCCGGCCGCTCCCGCCGCCAAGGCGGCCGCTGCGGCTCCTGCGGCCGCGGCCTCGAAGCCCGCCCCCGCGGCCTCCGCCACCCCGGCCTCACGCCCCGCCCCCAAGGCCGCCGGCATCAGCGGCCTCGACATGGGACTGGCGTTCGCCGCGATGGTGCTGGGGATCGCCGCGGTTGCCGTGCAATTCTTCGTTGCCAACTGACACTTCCGCGCTTTCTTTCCCCATCATGGCTGCTGCCAACATCGTCACCGCGACTTCCCAGAACTTCCCGAACGAAGTCATCGCCTCCTCCCAGCCCGTGCTCGTCGACTTCTGGGCCGAATGGTGCGGACCCTGCAAGATGATCGCCCCGGTGCTGGACGAACTGGCCACCGAATACGCCGGGAAGGCCAGGATCGCCAAGGTCAACATCGACGACCATCAGGACCTCGCCGGGCAGTTCGGCATCCGCGCCATTCCCACCCTGCTGCTATTCAAGGGCGGCCAGGTGATCGAGCAGGTCGTGGGTTTGAAGTCCAAGAAAGACCTGAAGGCGAGCCTCGACCGGGCCATTTCCGTCTGAAATTCGGCTGAAATTCGGCTGAAATTCGGCTGAAATTCGGCTGAAATTCGGCTGAGGGAAAAATCGCACCAAGCGACTCAGCGCAACGGGCCGCCCCAGGAAGGGGCGGCCCGTTGCGTGTTGCCAGGCCTCACAACGCCGCGTTGTCGATGAGGCGAGTTTTGCCCACGAACACCGCCAGAACCATCCGGTGGCCCCGCTGGACACGGTCCACCGGGATGAGCGTCTCCGGGTCCACGAAATCCACGTAGTCGAGTCGGGCATCCGGGCAGGTCGCGACCAACTCCTCGACCCCACGCCGCAGGTCTCCGGCAGAAATCCACGGCACCGGCCTCGTCCCGGCCCAGGCACGCGTCACGATTTGACCCGCGCGCACCGTCCGGCGCGCCCATTCCAGGGATCGCCACAGGACCGCGGCCTGGACGCGTTCAGCCGGCTGGAGGTATCGGTTGCGGGAGCTCATCGCCAGCCCGTCGGCTTCCCGGATCGTCGGGGCGACGACGATCCGGACCGGGAACTGCAGGTCCCTCACCATGCGCTGGACCACCGCCGCCTGTTGCCAGTCCTTGACCCCGAAGACAGACACTTCCGGCAGCACGCAGTGGAAGAGCTTGGCGACGACCGTGGTCACACCCCGGAAATGGGTGGGCCGGGAGGCCCCTTCCAGGCGCTGCGTGAGCCCCTCCTCGACCA
>JBIKMQ010000376.1:0-3578 GCA_044359215.1 Candidatus Chromulinivoraceae bacterium | reverse complement strand
CCGAATTTTGTGGTTTTTCAAACCGAAGGCACGTCGGGGATTGGATGGGTCTATGTCAACGGAGTCAGAGATGACAGCATGACATTCGGGTATGATTCGTCAGTCAGTTATTACGCTGCAAATAGGACATGGGCCATCGGGACAACGTTGAATACGACTTGCGGTGGCTGCAATCCTTACTATCGGGGAGGAATTGATGACGTGCGCATCTACAATCGCGCTCTTTCTGAAGCCGAGGTCAAGGCGCTGAATGAGTACGAAAAGTCTACCCAACCGACGAGTCCCCGTATCGCGTTGGCCACGGCGCAGGTGGTGAACGGATTTGTGGTGGGGGCAACGGTGGTGGATGGGGGCAGTGGGTACACCAATGCCCCTGCCGTCACCATCAGCGGGGGCGGAGGCAGTGGGGCGACGGCGATTGCGACGGTGGCGGACGAACGGGTGACGGGCATTGCCATCAAGACACCAGGAAGCGGGTATACCGCGACGCCGTCGGTGGTCATTGCACCACCGCCGTTCCCTCCCCGGCGTGCCCTCGGCACCAGCCAGATGGTCAATGGTTTCGTTGTCGCTGCCACGGTGTCCGATGCGGGCTTCGGCTACGATTCCCCGCCGGCGGTGACCCTGATCGGGGGCGGGGGCAGCGGTGCCTCGGCCACGGCAACCGTGGCCAACGGGGTGGTCACGGGCATCGTCATCACCCAACCGGGTTCCGGCTACACCTCCGCGCCGACGCTGCGCATCGCCTCGCCGCCGTTCAGCCCGAAGTTGGGCATCTCGGTGAGCCGGGTGAAGGTGGCCCTCGATGTGGTCCTCGGCCGGAAGTACCAACTGGAGTCGTCGTCGGATCTCACCGCCTGGAAACCCACCGGTCCCGCCTTCATCGCCGAGGACGAGCAGCTGGAGCAGGAGTTCGAGGTGGCGACCACCGGGCGCTATTTCCGCATCCGGCAGGTGCCTTGAGACAGCGTCTGGTCGCAGTGGTTCTTCCGCGCCTCCGTGACGCCGCGCGCGCCCGATGCCGGGGTTTCCGGCCAGTTGAAGGTTGATCGAAGGGGGATGGCCCCCAACGCTCGGACCCGTGATCGGGATCCTCTTCAATCCCACGGCCCGGGGAGACAAGGCGCTCCGGTTCCGGGCACGGCTCTCGGAGCTGGGGCCCGGGGTTCGTGTATTGCCCACCCGCGGCCCTGGCGATGCCCGGGTTCTTGCCGCGGAGCTGGCGCGTGAGGGCCTGGAGACGATCGTCGCCGCGGGCGGGGATGGCACGGTCAACGAAGTGCTCAATGGACTGGCTGACGTTCCCGGGGCCCTCGACAGGGTGCGGCTGGCCGTGATCCCCCTGGGCACGGTCAATGTCCTGGCCAAGGAACTTGGGATTCCGTCCAACGTGGCCAACGCCTGGCGGGTCATCCAGGAAGGCCGTGAACGGCGCATCGATTTGCCCCAGGCGACGTTCGTCGGCCTCGACGGTCGCCCGGAGACGCGACACTTCGCCCTCCTCGCCGGCTCGGGGCTCTCGACCCGGGCCATTGCCGGGGTGGATTGGTCGATGAAAAAGCGGTATGGCCAATTGGCCTACCTGCTGGCCGGCATGCGGGCGATGCGCCCGCCGCACCCTCCGGTCACCGTCACCTGCCCGACTGGCTCCACGTCCGGCCCGCTGGTCGAGATCGGATCCGGCCGTTACTTCGGCGGGCGTTATGAACTCTTCCCGGGAACCCGGCTCGACGATGGCCGGGTTGGAGTCACGGTCGTCAACCCCCTGGATTGGTGCACCCTGATCGGGACCTGGATCCGGATGGTCCTTGGCCGGATCCGCACCTCGCCGGTCCGCCAGGTTTTCCAGGCCGACCAAGTCCAACTTTCCTGCCCGGAGCCCATGGGGTTGCACCTCGACGGGGACGTGGTCGGCTCCCTGCCGGCGTCCATTACCGTGCGTCCGAAAGCCCTTCGAATCGTGGTGCCTTGAGCGGGGGGCCGGAGTTGCCGGACTTGAAAAGCACGTTTCCAGACCGCACGCTCCGGACATCTCTACGAACGCAGGTCCCAGGAGGGCCGCGGGGCGGGGGATGCCGAATCCTGATTCACCCCGATGCCGACCACCGACCAGATCGCCGCCGAATTCTCCGCGCTGAATCTCCAGTGGAAGCATGCATTGACCTCGCTCGGGGAACACTACCTCCACCGACTTCTGTTCTCCTACTTCTCTGGCGCGGGCCCCAAGGAGAAGGCGAGGGTCGAACTCAATGCGATCCTGAGCGGCCTGATCCCCGGGTTCGGAACCATCGAAAGCCACACCATGAGCGACATCAACCGAATCATCGAACAACAGAAGCGCGATCTGGAGGCCAAGCTGGCCCGCATCTCGGGAAACGATCTCGCGGCGATGATCGCGGAGCGGCGATCCCATGAGACCCGGATCGAGGCGATCGACGCCAAGCTTCGGCAGCTTTGTGGCGACCTGGGTATCGATGTCGGGTTGGGAGCGGCTCCGAGGGAAGAGCGTCGCCCCAAGCTGAGCGACTCGGAACTGGATGCGAAGATCCTTGAAGTCCTCCGGAACGCGCCCCAGGGGCTGAGCCAGGTCGGCATCAGCGAAGCCGTCGGAGCCTCCTATGGCGCGGTGGTCAAGTGGATGAAGGACAATCCGGACAAGGTGCGTGCCGAGGGGGAGCGCCGTGGGCGCCGGGTCTATCTCCGGTGACCCCTCGGCCAAGGGCAACCCTGGTCCCGAGGGGGCGCGGGCCAGTTCGCGGCCCTCATGGCAGGATGGCCTCGGCAGGCAGGCGGGCGACGTGGGCGCCGGGAAGGCGACGATCCTCGGTGCCCGGGGCCGGAAGGCTTGCGGCGACATGGCCGTCCACGAACCACGCCTCCGCCCGCAAGGCGTGCCGGAAATGGACGGTCGGTCCCTCGAGGTCGAAGTAGTAGAACTCCTCCAGCAGCGGATGGTCCGGCGACGCCGGCGGCTGGAAGTCGTTGATCTGGGCACAATCGGCAAACACGGCGCACCCCGCCGGGGAGCGCACCGTGGAGATCGCGATGCCTGTGCCGCCCCGCGTGCCGATGCGCAGATTGTAGCCATACCCGAAGGCCGCCCCGCGCGCCTTGCTCTTGAAGCGGGTGTCGCGGCGGTCCAGCGACGGGCACACCTCCACGCCGCGGGACCGAAAGTAGGGCCACAGCGCCCCGGCGGCCGGATCAAAGCGGCGATCGCCCTCCGCCCCGTCCTCCAGCCAGCCGAACCAGTAGTTCCAGCCGCTGTTGGTGCGGGCGCCCCTCTCGACGAAGGCCATGCCACCGTGATCGTCCCAGTAGAGCTGTGTGGCCAGCCCCATCTGCCTGAGATTGGACGTGCACACGGTGGCCCGGGCCGCCGAGCGGGAGCGTGCCAGCGCCGGGAGAAGCAGTGCCGCCAGGAGGGAGACGACGGCCAGCGTCACCAGCAGCTCAACCAGGGTGAAACCCGCGGCACCGGGGGAGGCTCCGAGGCGTCTGGTCGGTTTCATGGCAGGTGGGCGACCACCCGGTAGAACTGCGTCTCCCCGGGCCCCTCGCGGGTGTCCCGCAGTTCG
>JBIKMQ010000375.1:0-3596 GCA_044359215.1 Candidatus Chromulinivoraceae bacterium | reverse complement strand
GTCGGAGCGGCTGCGCTCCAGTTGCACGCGGGCGTAGGCGCGGCGCTCGTGCAGGCCCAGGCGAACGGCCTCCGGGGCGTACTCAGGCCGGCCCAGCAGGCGCTCGAGATACGTCGCGGTCCGGTTCCAATGCCGCACCTCCAGCTCACGGCGCATCTCAAGCCGGGCGCGATACCAGTCGCTCTCCAGCACGCTCTGGCGGGTGAACATCGCCCGGAAGGCCGGGTCACCCAGACCCATCCCCTCGTGGGAACCGTCGCGCATGATGTGCAGCAGGGCCCGGATCGGGGGCACCGCCTGGGCGATGGACCCGTCGTCGAAATAATGCTGGGCCACCCGCCGATGGGTCGCGGCGATGTTGTCCACCGAATCGGCGTACTGCGCCGGATCCTGCTTCTCGGGCCGGAGCATCGGCTCGGAGAGGACGGCATGCGGGTGGTTGAACATCCGGCCGAGGAAGTCGTTCACGAACTTGGGCGTCACACGCCACCCGAGGCGGCTGGCAGGCACGGTGCGGCCCGCGTGCGTGAAGTCGGCCACCCGCTCGAGGTATCCCTGCGCGATGAGGAAGGCGGGATCCCGCTCGCCCACGCCCATCCGGCACCAGACCTCGGGGACCAGCAGGCTGATGTCGTGGTCGACGCGGGTTCGCGGGCCGAGGTATCCGGCGCTGGTCAGGAAGACGGGACTGCCGGACACCGCGAAGCTCACGAACGCGGCGTTGAGGTCATAGACCGGAGGCAAGGCGTTGAAGGGCCCCTTGGTGAGCGCGCCCTCGCTGCCGGCACCGGTCGTGGACGGCGACTTGCCCGTCATGCTGGAGATGAACTCCATGAACGCCTCGGGCAGCTCCATGTGGTGGATGGGCCCGTAGCAGGCCAGCGGACGCACCCCGGGCTCGCCCGGATTGTTCCGCCGTCCGGCCAGGACCGCATGGACCGGCGTGTGGACGGGCTGGTCCATCGGCAGGCGACGGGCGAGCCGGGCTGAGGTCTCGGCGAGGTGACGTCCCAGCTCATCGACCAGATCGGGGCGGACCTGGAGATACCGGGGGTTCTTGGAGGGCTTGCCATCCACGAGCCTCGGGTGCGAGGTGGTGACGATCCACTCCGGCGAGCCGTCCGCAGGCTTCGAGGCGGCGGCCTCCTCGATCAGCCGTCGCATGGGCGGCGTGTACTGCTGGAGGGCGATGGCGTCGTCGACGATCTCCCGGGCCTGCCGGCGCGACAGGGGCTCGTAGTTGCAGAAGAAATTCCGGCCCGCGGCGAAGTCCGCCTCGGCGGCCTTGTCGTAGCCCCGGTGGATGGCGTCGTCGGGCCGCTGGAACAGCCGAAACTCGGTGTTCTGCACGAACTTGAGCGACGGATGGACGCTCTGGGGATCCAGCCCCTCGAGCAGGGTGCGGGGCACGGTGACGCTGGCGGTGATGTCGTCCTCCATCTGGAGCTTGAAGGCCGGCAGGAAGTCCTTGCGAAGGCCGAAGGTGCGCCAGGCACCGTCCTCGTCATAGCCCACCCGCAGGAACTGGGTGACCAGACGCTTGCGGCCCAGCCGGAGCTCGTTGGCGGGCGTGCCGTTGATCACGTCCACGCTGAAGCGGGAACGCCACTCATCACCCCAGGAGGGCTGCCAGAACCGCTTGACCACCAGCACCAGCTCGCGGATGTGCGGGGGCACGGAGGCGATCCAGGCGTTGTGGGCGTCGGAGAAGTCGTCGCTGGGCGTGAGCAGCTTGATCACCGAGCCGAGGGTGCGGCTCGGGCTGAGGATCGGCCGCCGGTCCTGGCCGTTGCGGGCGGGGTCGCGGAAGCGGGCGGAGAAGTCGCGGGCGAGGATCTCGGCCACCCGGTCGAAGTCCCGGTTCAGGTCGGCCACGAAGACCGACCCGAAGAGGATGGCATCGGTAATGGGCTTGGAGATCTCGCTCTTGCCGCCACCGGACACGGTGCAGGGCTTGTGGCAGAGGGTGCCCTCGGGGCGGGTGCCCACCAGGCGCCAGGCCCGTCCGGCCATCGCGGGGGGCTCCAGGGTGACGCGGAAGCCGCTCGGCAACAGGTAGTGATGGTCACGCCGCAGCCGGATGGACCGGGCCTGGCCGGCATCGTCCCAGCGCACCGTCAGCGACTCGATGTCGAAGCGGGCCGTCTCGGGCACATAGACGACCGAGGGGAATCGCCGGTCGATGGCATGGCCCTCGGTCTGAAGGTCGATGGCCCCGGGCATCAGCCGCGACACCTCCGAGAAGCTGTAGGGGAAGTCGGCCCGGTGCTGCTGGGCGTCGTACTCGCTGCCCAGGTCATGCCGGGCGAAGACCAGGGCCCCGCCGGCATGCTCCTCCTCGACGAGCCCGAGCAGGTTGGCCGCGTAGCTGATCTGGGTCTTCACCTCCTTCTTGCAGTAGCCGAAGTAGTTGTCGGAGATGAGGGTGACGATGACCCCGGAGGCGTCGCGCGCCGTGAGCTTGAAGGCGTTGCCGTCGTTGTAGAGCTCGCGCGGGTCCGTCCAGCACATGCCGTCATGGCGCTGCCGCTCGGTGGCCTCGTCGTGGTGCGGCAAGCCGACCTCCTTCTTGGTGAGGCCGTTGAGGTGAGGGGCGAGGATCACGCAGCCGGTGTGACCGCTCCAGTGCTCGGCATCCAGGCCCGCGTCGTTCTCGGGGAGCATGGGATCGCCGGCGTTGCCGAAGATGCTCTCGACGAAGTCCAGGTTGGCGACCAGGGAGCCGGGCACAAAGAACCGGACCTCCATGCTTTGCTGCGGGGTGACTCCCGGCACCTCCGGGCAGACGACCGGTCGGATGAGCAGCGAGACCATGCACGCCGCAGGACGGGTTCCGGAGGCGCTGAAGGGCAGGCGCAACAGGTCCTCCGGGGGCTGCAGGGCCCGGGCCAGCAGGTCGGCAAAGACGGCCTTGGGCACGCCCTTCTTGTCATCCGGGATGGGAAGCCCGCCCTCGGTGACGTGGAAGATGCCCGCGGTGGTCCGCCGGTCGGCCTTGGGGTTGTGGAGGATGCCGTTGCGCAGGCGGTAGCTGCGGAGCATCGGCGAGGCGACCTCGTCGCGGTCGGGCGGCAGCGACAGGATCCGCGCCAATCCGTACTGGTCGAGCACGAAGGTGTTGCGCGGCAACTCCCGGGGGACGGCGATGTCGGAGAGGTAGTCGTGGAGGAAGTTGTTGATCCGGCGGTCCACCGGACTGGCGTATCTGGCCAGGAGACGATCCTTTTCCCGCACCTGGGCGATGAGCGTTTCCACCAAGGGATCCAGCGTCTGTTCCTGCCCCGGCAACGGCACGCCGTCCATGCCCAGTTCGGCGAGCTTGAGGTTGATGTGCCGATGGAGACCGGTCGGGTCGGGAGTCTGGAGTCCGAAGGATGGGGTCATGGAAGGGGCTGGCGGGTTTGGGTCGACCGCCATCGGCAACATCTCCCCGAATCGATCCTGGTTCAAGTCCGTGAACATGGCCGTGCACCTGGCACGCCACCGCGGGTGTCTTTCCGGGTGGAAGCGCCGATTCCGGGGCTGATGATCCCGGACCGACGGGCCATCGGCCCGCCCGGAGGCCGTCGGGATGCCCGGATCAGGCGTGCCCGTCG
>JBIKMQ010000374.1:0-3599 GCA_044359215.1 Candidatus Chromulinivoraceae bacterium | reverse complement strand
TCTTGGAGTTCGGATCGATGGAAACCGGATTCCTGAGCCAACGCCGGAAGAAGTCCGGCTGCAGACGTTCATGGGAGAGGGCCAGATTGATGCCCGGGGCCTCGAAAACCTGCGTGGCTCCGAACTCGCCGACGCTGTGGCATGAGATGCAGGCGAAGCCTCCCGACGAACCGACCAGTTGATGACCCACCTTCGCAAGGTCGGCATCCGCCGGATCATCGGGCGGAGCAACCGGGGGAAGCCCGTGGGCGGTGGCCAGGCCCTGGGCCAACCAGGCGGCGTGGGTCGGAAAGGCGGGCATGCGGGATTCGAGCCAGGGTCGGGGCTTGCGCGTCTCCATTCCGGAGATGAACCGGCTGGCCCAGTCTGGCTTCAGCTTGCCCCCGAGGAGATCCCAAGCCGGGAATCCCTCGAATTTGCCATGGCATTCCCGGCAATGGAGCGAAACCGAATGCCGTTCCAGGAAGTCGGCGGCGGTGTGCCGGTTCAGCGACGAACGGTCGCTGCGTCCGAAGGCGGCGAGGGCGGCGCGGTCGGAGGCCGAGAGCTCGAAGCGCGGGGCCTTCGAGTCGGCCGAAGGGGTTTCGGCCAGGCATCCGGAGGTCCAGGATTCGGGCTTGAGGTCGGCCAACGCCTTGGCCCGGAAGGTGTTGGGCAAATCGAGCGTGTGGCAGTTCAGGCATCCGGAGTTGGCCACCAGCGATTTGCCCTTGAGGAGGATGGACTCATCCGTCGGCGGGGTGGCCGTCGAGGGTTGATCGGCCACCGACTCGAGGTAGGCGGCGAGTTGGGTGGCCTCCTGCGCGGTGAGCTTGAAGTCCGGCATCTGGATCCAGGCATAATGTTCGGATGGTTTGCGGAGGAACGCCGAGAGGGCGCCCGGGCTGAATTTGGAACGAATGCCCTTTTGCGAGATCTTCCCTGGGGAGGTCTCCGAGGCATCCGGAGCGACGTGGCAGGCCACACAGTGCAGTTTTTCGTACAGGCCACGCCCGGCCTCGACCGCCTCCGGGTTGGTGGCGGGAGCCGAAGGCGGCGGCGACGACTTCAGCGATGACAGGAACGCCGCGATGGCCTCGGACTGGGCCACCGCATCGGGTCCGTGGAACATGCCCGGCATGGCGGAGTCGGAGCGGAGCGACGCCGGTTGGGCGATCCATCGGGCCATCCAGCCAAATTGGCGACGGGAACCGATCCCGGTGAACGTTGGAGCGTCGGCGGAAAGCTCCGGCATGGAACCACTCCCGGCATGGCAGCGGATGCACCGCAAATCGGCGAAGAGATCACGGCCCTTCCTCATGCGATCCGATCGCTCGATCTCGGCACTGGTTGGGTGGCTGAGGGCGGAAATCGGGATCGGGTTGAACGGAACCTCCTTCGCCGACCAATAGACCCGCACCTCCGAGTCACCCCGCTGGGGACCGGAGTACTCCGCGACGATCCGGTTTGCCCCCTTGTTGAGGCGTACCTTGGGGCTTTCGATCCAGGCAGGGCTCTTGCCCTCGGAGTCGAGCACCACCGAGTCGTTGATCTGGAGCTTCAGCCGGCCGTTGTATGCGGCGTGGAAGGTGTAATCCCCGCGGAGGTCGACGGTCAGGGCACCGGTCCAGGTCGCGGACACGGGCCCAGCCGGCAGGAAAGGGCTGGCCGGCTGGCCCGAGGGGACGAACAAGGCGAGGACGTCGGCGGATCGGTGATCGGACGCAGGGCCTGAGCGAAGGACGAGGGCCAGGCCCGGGATGGGGTCCTGGGACGCCGCGAGCAGCGCATCGGAAAACCGGAGGAGGCCGGTGGTCGCGAGAATCAGACGGCACACGCCCAGGAACAAGGATCGCACGGGGCCAACTTAGAGACCCGGTTCCCGGAGGGTCAAGCCGACGGGTCCGCGGTGCCGGGGGACCGGTGACCCGGAGGACTGGACCCCAAGCCGGAAGATCATTCCGGCCGGGCCGTGTCCCCCAACCTCGGGAGCCCCTCGACGACATCGGCGGCGGCCGTGGTGGGCCCCGTCCAGCGGGACAATCGCACCCGACCGACCCGGTTCGAACCCCGATGAAGCTCCAGGGAGGTGCCCGGTGCCGGCAGGGAACTCCAGGAATAGTCGAGCACGACGAAGCGCAGGCGTTCCTGGACGAGGATCACCGCACCGACGCTAGCGTCCAGGGGCCGAATGACGGCAGGAAAAACCGGGGAAGGGGTCACCAGGTGGTCACGGGCCTCCCGGGTGCAACCTGGCGCCATTGAACCCAGAGCCAACAGGCCGGCCAGAAGCGGTCGCCATCGGGAAGCGGGAAGTCTTCGGGGGCGATCAGGCCGGGAGTCCGAATCCGGTGGGAACCGCTCAGGGGGATCGGGACGCATCCGTCGGAGCGAAGCAGGCCCAAGGCGGCGGTCAACCCCCCAGATGCGAGGCACCCCGGGCAGCCGGCATCGGACCCAAACCGCCGAAGGTGTCGCCAGCCCGCGACCGGTCCGGAGGCGGGGACCACAGGACACACCCAGCGAGGTTGCCCTGCCCGGGCCGCCGGCTATCCTAGGGTCACATGGACTGGCAACAACCAGCGGCCTTGGGCGTGGTGCTCGTCACCTTGGGGCTCCTTCTGAGGTCTCGGTTCCGTCGGCAACCGAACCATTGTGCGTCCGGGTCCGGTTGCGGGTGCCCGGGCACCCAGGTGGGGCCGGCGCCCCGTTCGGTACCCGGCCTGGTGGTCAGCGGGCGGCGGGGTGAGATCCCCCATCTCCGAATCCGGTGACCGCCCAGAGTCCAGAGCCTTCTCCCCGAGGGCATCCCACTCCGAGGACTTCCCGGTGGCGGGTGATCCGGATCCTGAACCTCGCCGCCCTGCTGCTGGGGTTGCTGGATCGGACCGCAGGCGGAGCGACGCAGGCCGAGCAGGCAAGCCGAGGATCCCAGGAGACCGGGCAAGACCTCGCCTTGAGGTTGCGAACGGTCATGCCCCAGGCCCCATCCACCAATCACGCGATGCTCAAGATCAGGGGAACTCATGGAAGAACCCAGGTTCCGGTGGTCGTCATCGCGCGTCCCGGGTCGGTTGGATGGTCGGTGGAATACCGCGTGGGTCGGGCCGGTTCGGAACCCGGTCTCCAGGTCTGGACCATCCACCACCGCCTCGACGGAGCACCCCGATACGAGCGGCAGCAGCCGGCTCCTTCCGCCACCAAAACCACCGCCACGACCACCACGGCCACGACCGCCACGGTCACCGAAGCGCAAGGATTGGAAACCTTGGGAGACGGAGATTTCGCGCTTCGCGAACTTGGCATGGAATTCCTCCATTGGCCTGACCAACGCCTTCGGGGCAGGGAGCTCAGCAACGGACGGTGGTGTCAGGTCCTGGAGAGCCGCTCTGGAAGGCCCGATGGCCCGGCCGTTGTCCGATCCTGGATCGACGAGAACCTTGGCGTGCTCCTCAGCGCGGAGGTTTATGATGGGCGTCAGCGGCGGCTGAAGCAGTTCTCCATCACCCAGTTTCGGGAGCAGGGGGATCGATGGTCTTGCAGCGTCAGCATGGTGGACGATCGCCGAGGGACCAAGACCGAGCTGTCCTTCGACGGCCCGGCCCCACGGTAGGCCAATG
>JBIKMQ010000012.1:0-12734 GCA_044359215.1 Candidatus Chromulinivoraceae bacterium | reverse complement strand
TCAGGGCGGCCGCCGCCGTGAGGTCGAGGATGTTGTTGTACGACAACTCCTTGCCATGGAGCTGCTGGAAATACTCGTGGAACCTGCCGTAGAGGGCCGCCTTCTGGTGCGGGTTCTCGCCGTAGCGCAGCGGTTGGGCCAACGGCGCGCCCACCGCCAGGGCCGGCAGCACCGCCTCCGGGCCGGAAAACTCCCGGGTGAGGTGCGCCGCGATGGCCGCATCGTAGGCCGCCGTGCGCGCGAACACCTTGGCCGCCAGCGTTCGCCGCAGCTCCAGCGTGGTCTCGCCGGTGGCGGCCACCTGCCCGGAGACGGCCTCGTAGTCGGCCGGGTCGACCACCACCGTCACGCTGTCGTGGTTCTTGGCCGCGCTCCGCAGCATCGACGGGCCGCCGATGTCGATGTTCTCGATGGCGTCGTGCAACCGGACCCCGGGCTTGGCCACGGTGGCCTCGAACGGATAGAGGTTCACCACCACCAGGTCGATCGGCAGGATGCCATGCTCGCGGACCGTGGCCTCGTGCACCGGGTTGCCGCGCAGGTAGAGCAACCCGCCGTGGACCCTCGGGTGCAGCGTCTTGACCCGGCCGTCGAGCATCTCCGGGAACCCGGTGTGCTCGGAGAGGTCGCGCACCGGCAAGCCGGCATCGCGGATGGCCTGGGCGGTTCCACCGGTGGAGAGGAGTTCCACCCCGGCGGCCACCAGGATGCGGGCGAAGGGGACCAGGCCGGTCTTGTCGGAGACGGAAATCAGGGCGCGCTGGATGCGAGGCATACGAGAGCCGCGAAGCGTGGCGAACGGACACGGCCCGTCAACGACGCAGCGGACGGGCGGGCGGACGGCGATCGCGCGCGACGGTGGGTTCCGGCCCCGAGGGCGGGTGTCCATCGGCAACCGGAGCTTGAGATCATCGACCCGCCACGCCTTCATCGTGGCCGTGCAAGGCGAGAACAGACTGAGGCTGGGTGTCCTGGGTTCCGGCAAGGGATCGAACTTCGTGGCGATCGCCCAGGCGATCGCGGACGGCTCCCTGCCGGCGGAGGTGGGCGTGGTGATCAGCGACGTGGAGACCGCGGGCATCCTCCAGCATGCGCGCGCGGTCGGCCTGCCGGCGCGTTTCATCGCACCCGGGGCGTTCCGGACGAAACTGGACCCCGCCTCGGAGGCGGCCTACATCGGAGCCCTCCGCGAGGCCCGGGTGGACCTGGTGGTGCTGGCGGGCTTCATGCGCATCCTCAAGGGCGACTTCCTGAAGGCCTTCGAGGGCAAGGTGGTCAACATCCATCCGTCGCTGCTGCCGTCCTTCCCGGGTCTCGAGGCCTGGAAGCAGGCGCTGGACTACGGGGTGAAGGTCACCGGGTGCACGGTGCACCTGGTCGATCAGGGCGTGGACACCGGCCCGATCCTGGCGCAGCAGGCCGTGCCGGTGCTCGAGGGCGACACCGCCGCCTCGCTGCACCAGCGCATCCAGGAGGCCGAGCGCACGCTCTATCCCGAGACGCTGGCACGCTGGGCCCGGGGCGGCCCCGGTCGTCGGATCCCGACCACCTCATCCCAACCTCGGGCATGAACTTCCGGCGCCTGTTCCTGCGACTGCTGGGCGGACTGGCGGCCCTGATCCTGGTCGTCACGGTCCTGGCCGGGGCGCTCTGGATTTATTTCCACCCGACGGTGGCCGGGGTGCGCCGGGTGCCCTACGGGCAGCGGCATGGACAGGAGCTGGCCTACGACGTGGTGCGGCCCGAGCACCCGAACGGGCTCGGCGTGGCGCTCATGGTCAGCGGGAGCTGGAAATCGGGCACCAACAGCTTCCGTCCGTGGATGACCGCCCCGCTGCTGCGGCGGGGGTACACGATCCTCGCCGTCTACCATGTCTCCCAACCCACGGCGACGGTGGCCGAGATCTTCGACGACGTGCGCCGGGCCATCCGCCACATCCGTCATCATGCCCTCGAGCATGGCATCGATCCGTCGCGCCTCGGCGTGACCGGCGGCAGCGCGGGCGGGCACCTGAGCCTGCTCGTGGCGACCCGGGGGACGGCCGGACCGGCGGAGGCACCCGACCCCGTCGACCGGGAGAGCTGCGCCGTGCAGGCCGTGGCGATCTTCTACCCCGTGACAGACCTGCTCAACCTCGGCGACTCGACGGAGAACCTCCGCGACGGCGGTCCGCCGAAGAGCTTCGTGAAGGCCTTCCGCCCGCAACCCGGCGGGCCGACCAACTGGACGGAAATCGGACGGTCGCTCTCACCCATCTTCCACGTGCATCCCCGGACCCCGCCGACCCTCATCTACCACGGCGACGCCGACACCCTGGTGCCGCTGGACCAGTCGCAACGCTACCAGGCCAAAGCCCGCGAGGTGGGCCCCGAGGTGGAACTGGTGGTCCATCCCGGAGGCCGCCACGGTTGGCTCACCATGCTCTGGGACATCCGTCACTTCGCCGAGTGGTTCGACCGCCACCTGCGCCCTCCCGGGGCCGACCTGCGGGCGTCACCGCCCCGCGAGGGATCCCAGAATTCCGTCCTTGGCACCCTGCGTCGGGCTGGGCTTGATGACATCCCAGCATGGCCCACTCCCCGACCCCCGACGTCCCCGGAAGCCAGCCCCGGTTGACCGGCCTCGACGCGCTGCGCGGGTTCGACATGTTCTGGATCTGCGGGGCCGACGCCTTCGGGCACGCCTTCGCCAAGGCGGCCCACGGCCCGGTCAGCCAGACGCTGGCGCTGCAGTTCGAGCACGTCGAGTGGCAGGGGTTCCGGTTCTTCGACCTCATCTTCCCGCTCTTCGTCTTCATCAGCGGCGTGTCCATCGTGCTGTCGCGGTCGTCCAAGCCGCCGGCCGGGGAGCGGGGTGGCGCGCTGGCGGCGATCCTCAGGCGCGGGCTGCTGCTGTACCTGCTGGGCGTGTTCTTCTACCGCGGCTACGACGGCTGGCATGAGGACATCCGCTACCTCGGCGTGCTGCAGCGCATCGCCCTTTGCTACACGGCCGCCGCCACCCTGCACCTCTTCCTGAGCCCGCGGGCCCTGCGGATCACGCTCGTCGGCATCCTGCTGGGCTACTGGGGCCTGATGACCCTCGTGCCGGTGCCCGGTGTGGGGCCGGCCAACCTGAATCCCGACACCAACCTCGCGCACTGGGTGGACGCGCGGTTCCTGGGAGGGAAGAAGTGGAATGGCGCCCACGATCCGGAGGGCCTCCTGAGCACGCTGCCGGCCATCGCCTCCTGCCTGCTCGGGGTGCTGGCCGGGCTGTTCCTCAAGGATCCCTCGCGGGATGCAGCCTCGCGCCTGAAGGGCCTCACGGTGGCCGGCCTGGCACTTTTGGCGACAGGCCACCTCTGGGGCGTCTGGTTCCCGGTCATCAAGAATCTCTGGACCTCGTCGTATGTCTGCGTCGCCGGCGGCTGGAGCTGCCTGCTGCTGGCCCTCTTCCACGGGCTGGTGGACGTGAAGGGATGGACGGGCTGGGCCCGGCCGTTCACCTGGATCGGCATGAACTCCATCGCCGTGTACCTAGCCTCGAATCTCGCCGACCTCGGCGGCCTGGCCCTGCGGCTGACGGGCGGAGAGGTGTCCGCCGCGCTCGACCGGATCCACCCCGGCGCGGCCGGCGTGGTCACCGCCTTCGTCGCCGTGGGCTTCTGCGTCTGGCTGGGGTGGCTCCTCCATGGCCGGCGGATCTTCCTGAGGGTCTGAGCCCGCACCGACCCGCTCCTTCCCACCCCGATCGACATGTCCCCCGAACCGAACGTCCCCAAGGCACAGGCCGACCGGCCTGCACCCGCCGAGCGCCTCATGTCCCTCGACGCCCTGCGGGGCTTCGACATGTTCTGGATCGTGGGCGGCGCCTCGATCCTGCGGGCGCTCGAGAAGTTCAGCGGCTCGCCCATCCTCAGCGGGGTGCGGCAGCAGCTCACCCATGTGGAGTGGGCCGGATTCCGGTTCTACGACCTGATCTTCCCGCTCTTCGTGTTCATCGCGGGCGTGTCGCTGGTGTTCTCCACGGGCAAGGCCGTCCAGAGCGCCGGCAAGGCGGCGGCCGTCCGGCGATTGCTCGTGCGCGGCCTGCTGCTCTTCGCCGTCGGCGTGTTCTACTCGGGGGGCATCTCGCAGGGCCTGGACGGCATCCGGTGGCTGGGGGTGCTCAACCGCATCGCGCTGGCCTCCACGGCCGCGGGCATCCTGCTGGTGTTCCTGCCGATCCGAGCCCTGCTGGGCGTCTGTGCCGGCCTGCTGCTGGGGTACTGGGCCCTGCTGGCCACCGTGCCCATCCGCGCAGTGGCCCTGACCCCGACGGCGATCCAGGAGGGCATGGCCCGCACCGGCGCCACCAACGCGCACCAACTCTATTTCGGCACCACCCAGCGGGTGAGCGGCAAGTACGACCCGGGGTTCAACGTGGTGAACCACTTCGACTTCGAACACCTGCCCGGCCGCAAGTACGACAAGTACTACGATCCGGAGGGCATCCTGAGCACCTTCCCGGCCATCGCGACCTGCCTGCTCGGCGTCTTCGCCGGCGCCCTCCTGCGCCAGGGATCGCTCCGGCCGGCGCAGCGGACGCTCCAGCTCGTGGTCGCGGGCGTGGCCTGCCTGGCGGCGGGGTACGCCTGGGGCGAGGTCTTCCCCATCGTGAAGAAGCTCTGGAGCTCGTCGTTCGTGCTCTTCGCCGGCGGCTGGAGCTTCCTGCTGATGGCCGCCTTCCACCAGGCGGTCGACGTCTGGGGCTGGCGGCGCTGGTGCCAGCCGTTCGTCTGGATCGGCACCAATGCGATCACCCTCTACCTGCTGGCCAGCCTCGTGGGCTACGGCTCGGTGGCCGGGCGGTTCCTCTCGCCCGAGGTGCGGAGCCGCTGGGGTGCCACCGGAGAGGTCCTGCATGCGGCCGGCGGCCTGATGGTGCTCTTCCTCTTCGCCCGGGCCTTGCACCGGCGGGGGCTCTTCCTGCGGCTGTGACCGGCAAGGGCGCGGACTCAGGGGGCGACCGACAGGCGCTCCTCGACCGCGTCGCGTTTCATCAGCACGCCCTGCTCCTTGTAGGCCCGCAGCACGAAGTGCGTGGCGGTGGAGAGGACACCCTGGATGGTGGAGAGCTTCTCGGAGACGAACGCGGCCACGTCGCGCAGGTCGGACCCCTCGACCTCGACGAGCAGGTCATACCCGCCGGACATCAGGTGGCAGGAGCGCACCTCCTCGTAGCGCGAGATGCGCTCGGCAAGCTTGTCGAACCCGCCACCGCGCTCCGGCGTGATCTTCACCTCGATCATCGCCCGGACCACGTCGTGCCCGAGCTTCTCCTCGTTCACCACGGCACGGTAGCCGAGCAGGATGCCCTCGGCCTCGAGGCGCGAGATCTCGGCGCGGACCTCGGACTCGGAACGGCAGAGCATCGCGGCCAGGGCGGCGGGCCCGAGGGTGGCATCCTGACGGAGGAGCTTGATCAACGCGTCCATGGGCCCAGCAAAGCCCAGCAGGCCCGCGGTTTGAAGGCATAAGTTGCCCGGCCGGGACCCGCACTCGGGATTTGACGGCGGACCACCGTTCCGTCAGGCCTTGGGGCATGAAACGCCCGCTCTCCCTGGCCGCCCTCGTCGCCACCGCGCTCGCCCCGTTTGCCACCCTTGCCGGCGACTGGACCGAATACCGCGGCCCCCGCCATGACGGGTCCACGACCGAGAAGATCGCCACGCGCTGGCCCGCCGGCGGCCCGAAGGTGCTGTGGAAGGTCCCGAGCAACGCGGGCTTCAGCTCGTTCGCCGTGGCCGGCGGCCGCTGCTTCACCCAGGAATTGAGGGACTCGGGCGGCGCGATGCTCGAGACCCTGGTGGCCCGCGATGCCGACACCGGCAAGGAGCTGTGGACCGCGCCCTTGGGCGGCATGAAGACCGGCGACGGCGGCGACGACGGCACCAAGGAGAACCGCGGCGGCGACGGCCCGCGCTCCACGCCGGCCGTGCTGGGCGGCACGGTGTACACCTTCTCGGCCAAGCTGGTGGTGCAGGCCTTCGACGCCAAGTCCGGCAAGGAACTCTGGAAACGGGACCTCGCCAAGGACCATGCCGGGCGGAACATCTCGTGGCAGAACGCGCAGTCGCCGGTGATCGAGGACGGGCGGGTGTTCGTGGCCGGCGGCGGGGCCGGCGAGAGCCTGATGGCCCTGGATGCCAAGACCGGGGCCCCGCTCTGGAAGACCGGCGACGAGAAGATCACCCACGCCTCGCCGGTGCTGGCCACGATCCACGGCGTCCGGCAGGTGATCTGGTTCCTGCAGTCGGGCCTCGTCTCGGTGGATCCCAAGACCGGCACCGAACTCTGGCGCCACGCCTTCCCCTACAAGATCTCCACGGCCGCCTCGCCCATCGTCTCTGGCGACCTCGTGTACTGCTCGGCCGGATACGGCGTCGGTGCCGGCGCGGCCAAGGTGACCCGCAGCGGTTCGACGTGGACCGCCACCGAGGCCTACCGCTTCCCCGGCAACAAGCCCCTGGCCAACCACTGGTCCACGCCGGTGCTCAAAGATGGACACCTCTACGGCATGTTCCAGTTCAAGGAATACGGCAACGGCCCGGTGAAGTGCGTGGACATCGCCACGGGCACCGTGAAGTGGGAGCAACCCGGGTTCGGCCCCGGCCACGTGATCCTGACCGGCAGCGGCGTGCTCGCCCTCTCGGACGACGGGAACCTGGTGCTCATCGAGACCAAGGCCTCGGGCTATCAGGAACTGGCCCGCGCCGATGTGCTCGACGGCAAGTGCTGGACGACCCCGGTCGTGTCCAACGGCAAGGTCTTCGCCCGCTCCACCAAGGAGGCCGTCTGCCTCGACCTGGGTCGCTGAAGCGACCGGGACGGCCCGCATGACCCGGCCGCCCAAGCCGGGCCCGCTTCAGTCGACGAACACGAATTCGTTGAGATTGAGCATCAGGCGGCAGGCCCCGGCCAGGCCATGCTGATCGGCATGACGCACCAGCGCCGCGGACTCCTCGGACGCCGGGGCCCGGCCGAAGGCCTGACGCATGCCCAACTCGATGCGCTCCGGGGTGGTCCGGGCCTCGCGCTCCAGGCGGGCGGCCCAGTGGCGTGACATGGCCACACCGAGCTTGTGGTTCATGAGGGCCAGCGCCTGCAGGGCGTTGAGCGTCTCGTTGCGCCGGTCCACCGAGATGGACGGGTCGGCACAGTCGAGCGCCGCCATCATCGGTTGGGGCTGCGATCGCACCAGGAAGCGGTACACCGAACGGCGATGCGACTCGGGGTCCTCCGGATTGTGCAGGGCGTACTCGTAGTGCGGCGAGTGCTCCGGCCGCTCCACCACGAAATCCTTGAAGCTGGGTCCGCCCCGGCGCTCGTCGAGCCGGCCGGCCACCCAGAGCATGGAGTCGCGGATCGCCTCGGCCTCCAGCTTGCGGCGGTTCATCCGCCAGAGCAGGCGGTTGTCGGAGTCGCGGGCCGCCCCCGGATGGGCCCCGGGATCCGCCACCGCCGAGGCCTGACGGTAGGTTCGACTGGTGACGATGAGCCGGTGGAGCGCCTTGAGCGACTGGCCGTTGTCGCGGAACCACACGGCCAGCCAGTCGAGCAGTTCCGGGTGGCTGGGCGTCGTGCCCATGCGCCCGAAATCGTTGGCCGTCTCCACCAGGCCGCGGCCGAAGTGGTGCTGCCAGACGCGGTTCACGATCGAGCGCCAGGTCAGCACGTTGTCTGGATCGGCGATCCACTCGGCCAGCGCCACGCGGCGGCGTCCCTCCGGCAGGGAGGGATCGACCTCGATCGCCCGGTCGAAGCCCAGGGAACGCGGGACGCCGGGGCCGACCTCGGGGCCCGGCTTGCGAACGTCGCCGCGGGCCAGCACATGGATGGGCCTCGGCTTGCCGCCGTTGGCACCTGTGCCCCGGAAGGCCCCGCCCCCGTGATGCACCGTGCCCGCATACACCACGCGCTGCGGCGGCAGGCCGGCGATGTCGCGGTTCACCGACTCCAACTCGGTGCGGAGCGGGGCCAGGCGGGTCACGCTCTCCTTCAAGGCCGGCAGGGACTCGAGCGCCTGGCGTTCCTTGCGCAAGCGGGTCAGGGCCTCACCGGCGGCCGACTCGGCGCGGCCCGGGAACCAGCCGTCGGTCAGGTTGTCGCGTCCCCACCGCGGGGCCGCCTCGATGCCGCCCTCGGAGGTCACGCTCGCGCCCAGTGCCCGATTGACGCCCTCCGCATCGAACACCTCCACCTCGGACAGCGCGAAGATGAAGTCCTTCATCCGGTGCGCCAGCCGGGTGGCCGTGAAGCGCACATACCGCCCGCGCAAGCCCGGCACCGTCACCTCGCGCGGGGTCGTCCCGGGATTGGGCAGGTCGGCCGCCGTCTGGTCCTCGAGGCTTCGGACCCCGGCCTTGAACTCGGGATCGTCGGACAGCTCGATCCGGTAGCGCGGCGGGAATCCGAAGCCCTTGCCGATGCCATTGAAGTCGTCGTGGCAGGCGGCGTAGAGCAACCGGTGGATCTCGAACGACCGCCCCAGGTCGACCTGCACCCACTGCACCACGTCGGGGCTCGACTGGATGGCCGAGTGCCAGCCCATCTCGGGCCGTGACGGCTCCTTCGCGCCCGCCTCGGCGGCGGCGATGCGGCGCTCCAGCAGGGCGAACCGCCGACCGCCCAACCGGGCCATCTCCTCGTCGAGGGCCTTCTTGCGCCCCTGCAACTCGGTCCGACGGGCCTCCAGCGTGCGTCGACGCGCGGCCACGGCGGGATCGGCGTCGAACTTCCGGTCGGCCCGGTCGACCGCGGCGAACACCGCCGTCAACCGGTAGTACTCCTCCGAGCGCACCGGGTCGAACTTGTGGTCGTGGCAACGGGCGCACTGCACGGTGGTGCTGTTGAACGTGTTCATCACCGTGGCCACCATGTCGTCCCGGTCGAGCATCCGGGCGATCTTGCCGTCGGTCTTCGACTCGGGCACCTCGGCATGGCCGATCAGGTCCCACGGGCCGGCCGAGATGAACCCCGTGGCGGTGACGCCGTCCTCGGTGTCGGGCCAGAGCACGTCGCCCGCGATTTGCTCGCGGATGAACCGACCGAAGGGCTTGTCGGAGTTCAGCGCGCGGATGACATAGTCGCGGTACGGCCAGGCGTTCGGCCGGGGCTGGTCCTTGTCGTACCCGTGGGTCTCGCCGTAGTGGACCACGTCGAGCCAATGGCGCGCCCACCGCTCGCCATGCCGCGGCGAGGCCAAGAGACGGTCCACACATCGCTCGTAGGCCCCGGGCGACGGGTCGTTCAGAAACTCGTCCATCTCGGCCGGCGTCGGCGGCAGGCCGGTCAGGTCGAGGCTCACCCGCCGCAGCAGCGTGCGACGGTCGGCCAGGCCCGCCGGCGGGATGCCCTCGCGCCCAAGTCGGTCCAGGATGAACCCGTCGATCGGATGAGCCACCGGGCCCGGGGCGTCCGACGGCCCCGAGGCCATCCCAGCCGACACCAAAGACACCACCGGCACCGCCGGAGACCGCAGCGGCCGATAGGCCCAATGGGTTCCATTCGTCGCCCCGGCCCCCGAAACATCGGCCGGCACGCCCGCCCCGAAAACCGTCGCCAGCGCCACACCCCATGCCCGGAATGAACGGGGAACACCTCGGGGAAACCTCATGACCATGACCTTATTTACCCCGCCAGCCCCCCACAAGCCCAGGCATGGTCGAACACGACCGGCCGGCGGCCGACATCCCGCCAACCGACCATGGGATTCGACCAACCCGCCGGAAGGTTAGGATCGCACCGAGGCCCCTCGCCAACGGCCTGCACGGACAACCCTCTTATCCACTCCCTTTGATCGGCTCCTTGTCATCGGATCCGACGCTTGCTTTGTTTCTGGTTACAAAAGCCCATGCCTCCCAACCACAACCTGACGATCCTTCAGACGGACATGGTGGATTTCACGGGAAAAACCTCGAGAATGACTCGCGAGGCAATGCATCGGATGTTGGACGACCACGAGCGCCTCGTGCTGCCCATCCTTGAGAGCCGGGGCGGGCGTCTCATCAAAACCATGGGGGACGCCTTCCTCATGGGCTACGATAGCCCGACGGACGCCGTGCTGGCGGGCATGGAGGTGCAGCGAAGGCTGCGGGAGTACAATACCGGCAAGCCGAGTGACAGCGATGATCGAATGGATCTTCGCATAAGCATCAGTGCAGGAGAGGTCATGCTCAAAGACAACGATGTCTTCGGCGAGCCGGTCAACATAGCCTCCCGCATCAACAGCATCGCCGAAGCCGGCGAGGTGTTCTTCACCGAAGCGGTGTATCTCGCGATGAACAAGGCAGAGATCCCTTCCACCGAGATCGGCCTCCACAAACTAAAGGGCATCGACAATAAAATCCGCGTCCACAAGGCCGGTTGTGAAACACCCGCGCCCATCCCGAAAAGGAGGCCTTTCCACCGATCGATGCTGGTTCCCTTGGCGGTGCTGGTTGTGACGTTGGCGACATGGTCGGCCTATCAATCCCGTCGACAATCCCCGTCGCATGCCGCCGCACGGAAGTTCACCGAAACATTCAAAATATCCTACCCACCGGTTCCAGGCCAACCGGTCAGGATCGGGGATGAATTCAACGTCCGTTGGATTCCAGCCGGCCGATTCATCATGGGAACCCCGGAAACTGAAGACACAAGACCGTATCGAGGCACCAATGAGATCCAGCACGAGGTGGTGTTCCATCGCGGTTTCTTTCTCTGCGAGACCGAGTGCACGCAGTCCCAGTGGGCGTCGGTCATGGGCACCCGCCCTTCCAAGTTCCGCGGAGATCAACTCCCCGTCGAACAAGTCTCTTGGAGCGAAGCCGTGGAATTCTGCCACAACCTGACGGCAAAGCATCGCCGGGAGGGGCGGTTGCCCGAAGGTTGGGCATGGCGTCTGCCCACCGAGGCCGAGTGGGAATACGCAGCGAGGGCCGGCACGGAGGGGCAACGCTACGGGGCTCTGGACGCGATCGCCTGGTATTCGGCCAACACACCCAAACTCACCCAACTCGTCGGAAGGAAGCAGGCCAACGCCTGGGGACTCCACGACATGCTCGGCAACGTCTGGGAGTGGTGCTCGGATTGGCATGGCATTTATCCGACAGGCACCGTAGCGCACCCCACGGGGCCTACCTCCGGATCAGTCCATATCTTTCGCGGTGGAAGTCATCTTTTGGACAGCAAGGATGCAGAGACGAAATTTCGTGTTGGTCATCGAAGCGGCTCTGTGCCTGCCTATAAATTCAACGATGTGGGTTTTCGCCCAGCACTAGCTCAGGTGACCATCGCCGGACCGGAGGCAAGCCCGAGAGAGGACACAACCAAAAAGCCCAATGGTATTTGACGAATGGATCTTGGGACGTTGGACGGCTAATCTACTTGCGCCACGAGAGCTTCGTAAGACGCGCCACCGATTCTTTCGACGATTGCAGAATGAACTGACCTCGAGCCGCGGCAGGAGGTCAGAGTTGTGTCCATGGTGAAGCCACACCCCTGAGCACTCCCCCTGAATCATTTCGGCGACGATGCGTCGTCGAGCCGCCGCTCCAGTTCCTGCACGCGGCGCAGCAGCTCGGGCAGGCGCTCCATGGCCAGGTACTGGCGCTTCATGACGCGGTCGGGGCCGGCCGGTGAGCCCATCCATTTCTGGCCCTCGGGAATCGGGTGCATGACGCCCGATTGGGCCGCGATGGTCACCCGGTCGGCGATGCGCAGGTGGCCGGCCACCCCGACCTGCCCGGCGATGGTCACGTAGTTGCCGATCTTGGTGCTGCCCGCGATGCCGACCTGCGCGACGACGATGCAATGCTCCCCGATCGTCACGTTGTGGGCGATCTGCACCAGGTTGTCGATCTTGGTGCCCCGGCCGATCACCGTCGCCCCGAGCGCCGCCCGGTCGATCGTGACGTTGGCGCCGATCTCCACGTCGTCATGGATGATCACCTGCCCCACCTGCGGCACCTTGCGGTGCTCGCCCTTGTCGAACACGTACCCGAACCCGTCGGCCCCGATCACCGAGCCCGCATGGATGCGGACCCGGCGACCCAGCGTGCTGCGCGGGTACAAGGTCACGTTCGGGTGCAGGCGGCAACCCTCGCCCAGCACGCAGTCGTCCGAGACGAAGTCGCGACCGATGAGCACCACACCCGGCCCGATCCGCGCCCGCTCCCCGATCACGCACTGCGGTCCCACATGGGCCGAGGGGTCGATGCGAGCCGAGGCGGCCACCACCGCCGAGGGATGGATGCCCGGTGCGGGCACGGGCTCGGGGAAGAACAGGGGCAGAACATGGGCGAAGGCCACCCGGGCGTTCTCGACCTGCACGGTGGTCTTTCCGGTCGCCGAGCGGAACTCGCCCCCCACCAGGATGGCCGAGGCGGCGCTCTGGTCGGCCCGCAGGAAATAGGCCTCGTTCTCGGCGAACGTCAGGTCCCCGGGCTTCGCACCATCGGCTGGGGCGAAGCCGGTCAACTCGAGGGAGGGATCACCGACCACACGACCGCCGACGCGTTCGGCGACCTGACTGGCTGTCAAGGTTGGCATAAGAAACGGTCCTCTGCGGAACACCCGCACCCCGGCAAAAACCGGTGCCACAGAATCACCGCACCCACCACGGGCACACAATACTTCCTTTCCCGACAGGCGGAGCTTCCCAGCGAGCGGCGGTCCACGGCTGTACCGCTTCGCGTGAAATCGTGGGTAGAATGTCGAATGATGGCGGA
>JBIKMQ010000373.1:0-3604 GCA_044359215.1 Candidatus Chromulinivoraceae bacterium | reverse complement strand
GGTCGCCCACCTACGTCTGCGGTATTGGGACGGATCCCGCTGGCTCGGCGCCTGGTCGCGTCCCCAACCCCCGGCCGCCGTCGAGATCACACTGGGCCTGGAGGCCATCGACGCCGAGGACGATCCGCTGGAGGCCGAGGGGATGCCGGGAGACGGACCGACGTATCCGTTCGAGGTGTTCCGGCGCGTCGTGGCCCTGCCCGCGGCGGCCCCGGCGGCACGGGCGGCCGCCGAACCTTCCGAGGGTTCCGAGGAGGAGCTTGCACCATGAGTGCGCGCCCCTGTCGGGACGTCGAAGGTCGCGAGCCGGGGTTCGTGCTCGTGGGCGTGCTGGTCGTGGTGATGCTGCTGTCGATGATCGTCCTGAGCCTGATGTTCCGCATGCGCTCCGAGGAGACCGCGGCGGCCACGGGCTCGACCGCCGAGCAGGCCTGGTCTGCGGCGATGAGCGGCGTCCGCGAGGCGATGCGCCTGGCGGCGGCGATCCCGCCGGGAGACACGGCCTGGATGGACGCTCCGGAACGCTTCAAGGACCGGGTGCTGCACGACGACGGCACCGAAGAGTGGCGCTGGACCCTCTACTCGGCCAACCCCGAGGGCGGCACACGCTTCGGCCTCACCGACGAGGCCTCCAAGCTGAACCTCAACTCGGCCAGCACCTCCATGGTCAGCCGGCTGCCGTCGATGAAAGCCTCGCTGACCGACGCGCTGCTCGACTTCATCGACACCGACGACATCCCAAGGCCGGAGGGCGCCGAGCAGGAGTACTACGACGCGTTGCCCCGGCCGTACCGGATCGCCAACGGACCGTTGCCCACCGTCGAGCACCTGTTGCTCGTGCGCGGATTCACCCCGGCGGTGGTGGTGGGAGAGGACGCCAACCGGAATTCCACGCTGGACCCCAACGAGGACGACGGAGACGAGCGCGAGCCGCCCGATGATGCCGACGGCCGTCTGCAGGCGGGGCTGCTGCCGCTGGTGACCGTGCACTCCCGCGAGCCCAACACAGACCGCACCGGAAAACCCCGGTTCCACCTCAACCGGCCGGGGGCGACGGTGACCGAGACCAACGACCTGCCCCCGGCCTTCGTCGCGTTCGTGGCGGCCCTCGGCGCGTCGCAAAGCGTGGTGCTCGACCCGTCCGAGCTGCTCGATGCCACCTTGCCGCTGAAGGGAACCGACGGCCAGGAGACGTCGGTGCCCACCGGCGTCGGCAAGGATTCGCTGGCCCTGGTGCTCGACCGGTTCACGGGGACCGACCAGCCCGAACTGGTCGGCCGCATCAACGTCAACACCGCGCCGGCGGCGGTCC
This sequence comes from Candidatus Chromulinivoraceae bacterium, assembly GCA_044359215.1. GTDB lineage: Bacteria > Verrucomicrobiota > Verrucomicrobiia > Limisphaerales > UBA9464 > SXXZ01. The sequence continues at coordinate 2,292 of JBIKMQ010000373.1, read as the reverse complement.
TCCAACTGGTCCCCGGCATCGACAACGCCCTGGCCGAGAGCATCCTCTCGTCACGTCGCAACCTGCCGGCTGAACGACGGCAGTCGGTGGCCTGGCTGCATGTCGAAAACCTGGTGGAGGCCGAGAAGTTCCGGGAGATCGCGCCGTTCCTCACGACACGGAGCCTGCAGTTCCGCTTCCAGGTCGTCGGCTATGGCTCCCGCTCCGGACGCTTCCGGGTCCTGGAGGCGGTGATCGACGCGGCGAGCCGACCGGTCCGGCTGGTGTATCTCCGCGACCTCACCCGCCTCGGACTGCCCTTCCCCATCGCGTTGGAGCCGGCGGACGGAGGCGAACCGGCGGACGGCTCGGGCGCCACGGGTGGCGAGTCGACATCCCCGCCGGGCGGAGCGCCCGGGGGACCCTGAAAAACAGGTGGAATAACCCATCGCCAGCCAGCGTCGGGTGTTGGCGACCCGACCTCGCGTATGGCAACCTGCGGTCGATCCTCGGGTCCTCAAGAACATGGGCTTTTCCCCGACAGAACTGGCTGGCCGCATCCGCTCCCGATTCCCGGGAGCGGCCGGGGGCCAACGCACCCCCCTCCGGGGTCTTGCCGCGGCGACCGCCCTCGAGATCGACGGGTCGACGCTGCGGGTCGTCGAGGCGTCCCGATCGGCAAACACCGGCCGGGTCGACGCGGTCCACGCCCTGCCGCTGGAGCTGCCCTCCGATGCCGACCGGACGGATGCTGCCGCGCTGGGCGCCGCGATCGCCAAGGCGCTGGCCAAGGCCCGGATCAAGCCCGGCCCCACGGTCCTGGGCATCGGCCGATCGCAGGTGGTGCTGCGCACCGTGGTGGTGCCCGACACCGGGCTGACCGGCACCATCGCCTCGCTGGTGCGCTTCCAGGTGGCCCGCGACCTGCCCTTCCGCCTCGAGGAGGCCGTGGTCGACTTCCGGATCCTGCGCCGCCTGCCCGCGCGTCCCGCCTCCGAGGGCGAGCCCGAGGCCAAGCCGTCGCCGGCACCGACGGCGCCGGGCACGACGCCTGACACGGTCGACCGGGTCGAGGTGCTCGTGGCCGTCACCCGCCAGGAGTCCCTGGACTTCCTGCGGCAGCTGGCCGAGGCGGCGGGCCTGTCGCTGGCGGCGGTGGGCTGGATCTCCCAGGCCAACGCCCGGTGCCTCCTGGCCCCGGGGCCGGGATCCCCGGCGGCGCCGGTGGCCCTCGTCGCGCTCAAGTCCGAGGAGGTGGGCATCGAGATCCTCGAAGGCCGGTCCCTGGTGTTCAGCCGCGGCATGCCGATGCCGCCGGTGAAGGATGCCGACCCCGCCACCTGGATCCGCGCGGCCACCATCGAGGTGGTCCGGACCCTCCACGCCTTCGGCGGCTCGCCCGGCCGGACCTCCCCGGAGTCCGCCGTGCTGATGGGGGGCACCGGCCGCGAGGGCGCCCTGTCCGAGGCGCTCGAGACCCGCCTGGGATTCGCCGTGCCCCAGGCGACCCTTGCCTCATCACCCGGCCTGGAACGTTCCGAACCCGACGCGGTCGCCGCGGGCTTCTCGGCGATCGGCCTCGGGCTCGGGGCCACCGACCCCGAGGGGCTCGACATCGACTTCCTCAACCCCAAGAAGCCCACGCCCCCGCCCGATCTCCGCAAGATCCGCTGGATCATCGGCATCGCGGCCGCGCTGGCGCTGCTGGTCGCGGTGCTGGGCATCCGCAAGACACTGGTCGGGCGGCGCGAGGCGGTGCTCGCCGGCCTCCAGGCCGAACTGGCCGCCGGCGAGAAGAAGCGTCCGACCTACCGCCAGATGATCCAGCAGGCGGCCACCCTCAAGGCGTGGTCGGCCGAGGAGCGGGACTGGCTCGACCACTACGCGCACCTCAGCGCCGTGCTGCCGCGCAGCGAGGAGGTCTACCTGACCTCGATCGCCTTCGGCCCGAACCGGGCGATCCGCCTCGGGGTACAGGCCCGCAACGGCGAGGTCCTGGGCAAGGTGGACCGGTTGCTGCGCACCGCCGGCTACGACGTCAAGCCCCTGGCCGTGACGCCCGGGGCAGACCGAAACGGCTACAACTTCCGGACGACCGTCGAGCTGACCGTGCCGCCGAAGCTCAAGTTCGACGTGGCCAAGCTCACCCCGCCGCCCCGCCCGGCCGACGATGTCTCCCTCGACCCGCCGAAGAAGGGAGGCGCCCGGTGAACGACCGCGAGAAACGGCTGCTCGGCCTCATCGGGGGAATCGTCGGGGTGGCGCTGCTCTTCGTCGTCGGGCGGAGCATCTTCCTCAAGCCGCTGACCGAGG
>JBIKMQ010000372.1:0-3607 GCA_044359215.1 Candidatus Chromulinivoraceae bacterium | reverse complement strand
GTGAGGGGAAAGCGCCCGGAGACGTCGGCGAATCCTGGAAGCATGGGCTCTGGGGGAACCGGATCCATCCTTCGAGCGATCCATACGGCCGCAACAGGGGTGTTTCATTGGGTGCATCGTGCGGCAGACTGACAGGCCTCGCTCCGGAAAGTGTCACCAATTTGTCATTATTTTGGTACCCGGACGACGCAAGGCCCCGCAGGAGCGGGCTTCCGGCACCCGGAACCTCAGCGGATGACCGCGGCCCGATAGAACCGACGGGATTGCCCCGTGCCGGGATCCGTCACCGTGGCCACGCCGCCGTCGAGGGTGACGGTGGCCAAGGTTGACCACGTGGCGAGGTCGGCCGACTGATGGGCCTGCACCCGGGCACCGATCGGCCCTCGGATCTGGAAGCTGAATCGACCGGAGGCATCCACGCGCCCCGCGTGAAGATCCATCGAGACCGGTCCCGGGGCGTCGGCAATCATGATGTCGAGCTTCTGGTTGGCCGGATCGAAGGTCACCGTGCGCACAACGGGGGCCGGCAGTCCCGGCCCCGTGATCGTCACCTCCACGGGAATTCCGATCGCCGGCGCCGGGATGGCATATCCCCCGGAACGGCTGGTGAAGGCGAGGTATCCGCCGGAATCCGGGATCACGCTCACCCCGGGCAAACCCTCCCCGGGCGAATAGGCACCGTTGCCATCGGCGTCACGGTACACCACCCCCACCAGGAGCGGTCCGGGCGTGCTGTCGCTGCGGGCAAAGTTTTGGGTGGTCATCACCGCCTGGAACGCCGTGCCACTCCGGGTGAAGATCCCGGTGCGGGCTCCGATGCCGATCTCGTCGAAATCACCGCAGAGATTGACGCGATGACCCGGGCTCCTGAACAGGCTGTCATGCTCGGCGGCGACGGCCTGCGACGTGGGGATGGCACCGATCGATCCCATCCAGGCGATGTTCTCACCCCAGGTCCAGGAGCCGCTGAACAGGTAGCCTGCCCGACGGATCCGGTCGCCCGGGTTCGAACCATTCGCCCCGTCATGGCTGAAGACGTCCTGATCGAGCATCCAGTCGCTGTGGGTCCGCGCTGCATCGATGAGCTCGGGCTGGAAGGCCAACGGTGGCTTGGGGTCGACGCTGATTGTCCCGAAGGCCAGTCCTTGGTTGAGCTCGATGCCCAACCGCCGCGCCTCCGCCAGGGGGTCGGCCCGGCTCCGATTGACCAACTCCAGCATGAACTGCTCGTCGTCGGTCGGGTCACCGTGCTCGTAGACCCACCGGGCAGGCACCGGGGACGCCCGCTTCGAGGTCGCATCGACGGCCGACCGGGTGGATGCCGGACTCTCACCGTCCTGTCGGACCGGGCTGCCGATCTCGGAACCCGTCAGCGGTTGAGCCCTGCCGGCAACCGTCATCGCCACCGACAAACCCAAGCACAACGCCATCGACGCCCCCTGCCCGACCGCCGGCAGACGCAGACCCGAGGCGGCCGCGTCACCCGAAGTCCCCCGCCGACGAGACGCGCTCCAAGATTTCATGCCGGACCATCAGGCCCAGGCGGCTGCAGAAACTCAAGGAGCACCTCTGCCGGCCTGGGAGGATGGCCACGGGGCCGGTGCAAGCCGGCACGAAAGCCGGCGGGCATCAGAGATGCGACCCAGCCGCTGCAGACTGCCCCGAGGGACGGATTCTTCCAAGACTCCGGTCGACGGCTCTGCTTCCATGACCCGGTTGAACACGCATGGGATTGGCAACGCGCCGACGCTCCCCGGGATGTCCCGCCGAGCCTGGGTGACCCGACTGTGGGCCGGCGCGGTCGGCTCGCTGGCCACCCGGATCACCGCGACGGATTCGGCCACCCGTTCGGCCACCCCCAACTCCCCGCATCCCGAGCGCATCGCGCGTCAGGTGGAGGGCTGGACCGTGCGCATCGACACCCGACTGTGGCGGGACCAGCGCGCCGAGACCGACAAGGCCCTGGACCTGCTCGCCGTCCAATTGCGCGAGATCCTCCGTGCGGTGCCGAAGCCGGCCGTGGGGCACCTGCGCCGGGTGACCCTCTGGTTCACCCGCACCTACCCGAACGAGGGAGGCCGGGCCGAATACCATCCGGGGGCCGACTGGTTGCGCGACCACGGCCGCGACCCCGCGATGGTGCAGGGCGTGGAGTTCACCGACATCCCGGACTTCGAGTCGGAGACCAGGCGCATGCCCAACTTCACGCTGCACGAACTGGCCCATGCCTACCACGACCGCGTGCTGCCGGGTGGGTTCTCGAATGCCGAGATCGCCGAGGCCTACCGCGCCGCCAAGGCCGGCGGCCGCTACGAGCGCGTCCAGCGGAAAGACGCCGCCGGCCAAGTGCATTGGGACCGTGCCTATGCGATGACCAACCCCATGGAATATTTCGCCGAATCCACCGAGGCCTTCTTCTCGCGCAACGATTTCTTCCCGTTCAACCGGTCCGAACTCCAGCAGCACGACCCCGCCATGGACGCCCTGCTCGTCCGTCTCTGGGGCCGCGATTCCTGACACCGCCCCTTCACCCACCCCATGACCATCACCCGCATCTTCGCCCACCAGGTGGACCTGCCACTCCACGAGACCACCTACCAATGGTCCGGCGGCAAGTCGGTCACCGTCTTCGACAGCACCATCGTCGGCGTCGAGACCGACACCGGCCTCGTCGGCTACGGCGAGGTCTGCCCGCTCGGGCCGTTCTACCTGCCCGCCTACGCGGCCGGAGTCCGGGCCGGCCTGCTCGAACTGGGCCCTCACCTCATCGGCGAGAACCCGCTGGAGCTCGGAAAGCTCAACCACCGCATGGATGCCGCCCTCAAGGGCCACCCCTATGTGAAGTCGGGCATCGACATCGCCTGCTGGGACCTCCTGGGCAAGGCCACCGGCCTGCCGGTCTGCACGCTGCTCGGCGGTCGCTTCGGCGATCGCGTGCGCCTGTACCGGGCCATTTCGCAGGAAGACCCGGAGACCATGGCCGCCAAGGTCGCGGGCTACCGGGCCGAGGGTTACACCCGCTTCCAGCTCAAGGTGGGCGGCGACCCCGATGTGGACATCGCCCGCATCCGTGCGGTGCGCGGCATCCTCAAAGGCGGCGAGCGCCTGGTGGCCGACGCCAACACGGGCTGGACCCAGCACGAGGCCATCCGCGTGGCCCGCGCGGTGCGCGACCTCGACGTGTACATCGAGCAGCCCTGCCTCACCTACGAGGAATGCCTCGCCGTGCGCCGCCAGACCGACCACCCGTTCGTGCTGGATGAGAACGTGGACAGCCTCGACCTGCTCCTGCGCGCCAAGGCCGACCTGGCCATGGACGTGGTGAACCTGAAGATCAGCAAGCTCGGCGGCCTGACCAAGACCCGCCAGGCGCGCGACCTCTGCGTGAGCATGGGCATCGCCATGACGCTGGAAGACAGCTGGGGCGGCGACATCACCACCGCCGCCATCGCCCACCTCGCCCACAGCACGCCCGAGGCCCACCGCTTCACCAGCACCGACTTCAACAGCTACGTCACCGTCAGCACCGCCGAGGGAGCCCCCCAGCGGGTCGACGGCTTCATGGAAGCTCCGCAACGGCCCGGGCTCGGCTTTACCCCTCGAATGG
>JBIKMQ010000011.1:0-12801 GCA_044359215.1 Candidatus Chromulinivoraceae bacterium | reverse complement strand
GACGTCAGGGAACTTCAAAGTCCACCTGCGCGTAGCCGTTGGCCTTGAGGGTGACCGGCTTGGTCTGGGGCGCTTCGCCCACAGGGCTCAGCGTCAGGTACAGGGTGGTCGCCTTGCCGGTCCACTTGTAGGTGCAGAAGAACCACCCATCTTCGTCCGACCGGCCGCTGGCGAGGGTTTCCCCCTTGATGTTTCGCAGGACCACCTTGCAGCCCTGGAGGACTTGGGTTGTCGGGAGTCCGTCGTAGGTCGTTGTGGCCTTGGCCACCATGCCGCCGACGCCGGGCACCTTCTTGAACGCGTTCATGCTGCACACCGAGTCCGAGGCCGATTCCATGCCGTCGGAGAACGCGAACAGGTAGGAGGCACGGTCGGGGATGAGCGGCTGGAGCGTGGTCGGATCGATGGCATCATTCCCGCTTGGGCCGCCCCGGGCGTAGCCGGTCGAGCGCTTCAGCCCATAGTCGAGATGCATGTTGAGGTACACGAAGCCCGTCGACGGCACGGTCAAGGTGACCGAGACGGTCCGGGAGGAACCCAACCTCTGAGGCGCATAGTCGGAGAGGACGATCTGCGTCGAGTCGACCAGGAACCCGTTGCCCGGGAGGTAGCACTCCTGGCCGTTGGGCCCGGGCACCACCGAGACGCCGTCATAGGCGTGGATGGGTTGGGCCCCCTGGGTGACGTAGGGGTAGGGGATCGTGAGGTTCAGCGTCACGGTCGTCCCCGGCCTGCCGTTGTAGAACAGGTTGAAGTACGTCTGGCCAGGGTTGCTGGCGTTGAGCCGGTACTGCGGGAAGTTCTGCGTGTCTTGGGTGAACAGGAGGCGGAACTCACGGCAGGCGGTGGTCGGATCCAGGTCGTAGGTGCAGAGCGAGCTGTCGGTGACCACCACGCGGGTGGTCGGCAGGCACTGGATGACCTGGACATGGCGGATCTCGTTGCAGCCGTCCGAGACCGTCCAGCGGCGCTCCACCCGTTTCGGGCAGGTGCCGGTGATCGTGTCGTCGTACGTGATCGTCACGGGACCGCAGAGGTCCGACGCGGTCGGGGTCCCGGTCTTGGCGGGATCGATGTCGCAGTCGGTGCAGGCGAGGTTCACATCCCCGGGCCAGGCGGCGATCGGCGGCACGGTGTCGCGCACCTCGATGGTCGCGCTGCAGCTGGCGGCATTCCCGCAGGCATCCACCGCGGTCCAGGTGCGGGTCACCCGGTAGCTCTGCGGGCACGGACCGGGGCTGGTCCGGTCCACATAGGTCATGCGGGGTGACGGGTCGCAGGCATCGCTCACCGTCGCCTCCGGGAACTCCGGGATGGCAGGGCATTCGATCGGCGACTGCACGGCGGGGCACACGATCACCGGCGGGGTCCGGTCCTCGGTCCAGGTGTAGGTCACACGGGCCTCGGCGGTGTTGCCGCAGCGGTCGGTCACCGAGTAGGTGAAGACCTGGGTTTTGGCGCAGAGAGCGCCATCCAGGATCGGACCGGCGATGCACCGGACGCGGCCGCTGATGTCGCCGTCACAGAGGTCGCGGGCGACCACCGTGTCGACGCAGGTCGGACGGACCGGGTTGCAGCCCAGGTCACCGCCTGGAGGCAGGTTGAGCAGCTCGGGCGCGGTGGTGTCCTCGGTCCAGCGGTAGACCACGACGGCGGCGACGGTGTTGCCGCAGGTGTCGCGGGCCTCGTAGGTGAAGGCCTGCGAGTAGGTGCACCGTGCGGTCGCCTCGATCGGTCCCGGGGTGCAGACCAGCGTGCGGCTCACGTCGCCATCGCAGGCGTCGAGGGCCAGGACCTCCTGCGAGCAGGTCGGCCGGGTCGGGTTGCAGCCGAGGTCGCCGCCGGACGGCAGGTTCCTCAGGACCGGCGGGGTGACGTCCTGCCTCCAGGTGTAGACGACCTGCGCCGAGGTGGAGTTCCCGCAGGAGTCCACGGCGGCGTAGGTGAAGGTCTGCCGGCGGAGGCAGCCGTCGGTGACGATGGGTCCTGGGGTGCAGGTGACCGAGGCGCTGACGTCGCCGTCGCACAGGTCGCGGGCGGTGACGGTGGTGGCGCAGACGGGCAGGATGGGATTGCAGCCCAGTTCACCGCCGACCGGCAGGTTGCCCAGCACCGGCGGGGTGGTGTCCTCGCGCCAGGTCAGGGTGACGCTGGCCTCGGCCGCGTTGCCGCAGGTGTCGACCACGCGGTAGGTGAAGACCTGGCTGCGGGCGCAGGGGCCGTTCTCGAGGATCGGGCCGGCGGTGCAGACGACGCGGGCGCTCAGGTCGCCGTCGCAGTCGTCGAGGGCGGTGACCGTCGTCGAGCAGGAAGGCCGGGTCGGGTTGCAACCGAGGTCACGGGCCGTCGGCAGGTTGCCCAGCACCGGGGCCGTGGTGTCCTGTGTCCAGGTGTAGACCACCTCGGCGGTGGTGGCGTTGCCGCAGGTGTCGGCCACCGAGTAGGTGAAGGTCTGGCTCCGGCGGCAGGATCCGTTGCCGACAATCGGACCCGCGACGCAGACGACGCGGCCGCTGATGTCCCCGTCGCAGTCGTCCAGGGCCGTGACGGTCCGGGAACAGGAGGGCGGGGTCGGGTTGCAGCCGAGGTCACCGCCGGTCGGCAGGTTGCCGAGCACCGGACGCACGGTGTCCACGAAGGCTCCGGGGGCCTCGCAGATCGTCACGAAACCGTCGGGGGCGGTCACCTCCAGCCGCACGAGGAATTCCGCGCACACCGGCGAGGTGACCGTGAGGTTGGGCAGGTTGTTGGCGCCGACGATCGTCACCGGGGAGCCCGGGGTCGCGATGCTCCAGAGGAAGGTATTGCCCGTGGGATCGCCGCCGTAGGCGAAGGTCTCGAGGCTGCGCGGGCAACCGGCCGGAGGAGGCACGATGCACTGGCCGGGGGCCTCGAAGACCCGAGCGCAGGTGCTCGTGCAGCCGAACTCGTCGACCACGGTCAGGCCCACCGTGATGGTGGCGAGGCCACCCCCTTGGGAGACCGGATCGGCTAGCGTGACCGAGGGGAGGTCCTCACCGGCCGACACGGCCGGATCGCCATTGTAGGAGACCGTCCAGGCGTAGTGCGCCATGCCGGCCGGACCCTGGTACAGGGTCGCGCCGGCCGTCTGGGCGCCCGGGGCGTTCAGGCGCGTGATGGTGCAGGGGGGCAGGGCACGCACCGTGGCGGTCTGGCTGCAGGTGCTGCTGCATCCGCCGGAGGTGGCCGGCCGGCTGATGGTGACCGTCAGCGTGTAGGTGCCGCTGGATCCCGGGGTGACCTGCACGGAGGGACCCGTGGTCGGGCCGACGAGGGTCCCGTTGCCGGTGAGGGTCCACAGGAAGGTGTTGCCGGTGCCGTCGGTCTGGGCGGTGTACGTGTATGGGGTCGCGGGGCAGACGCTGGTCGGACCCGAGATCGCGCAGTTCGGCGGCAGGCAGACTGCGGCCGCGGCGAGGGCGACATCCTGGTTGCCGCCCTTGCCATCCAGCCCGATGAAGCGGGTGTGGTAGGGCGAACCGGGCACGGCGTTGGCCGAGTTGCCGTCTCCCCAATCGCGACGGCTGGTGATGTGCCCGCCCCAGGCGAGCACCACGCGGGCCGAGGTCGCCTGAAAGGTGATCCTCAGGCGTTGGGAGGAATCGGCGACCGACCAGCTCCCGGGTTCAACATACTGGAGCGAGGTGATGGTGCCGTTGTAGATGGTGAAGAGTTTCTCGGCCGCCGGCAGGTTCGAGAAACTGGTCAGCGGCTGCGGTTGTCCACCCGGGGTTCCCGTGGTTGTCGAGACCGGCGGTGGGGGGATGGGAAAGGTCGCGGGCGTGCCGAAGGTGCCGACCAGTCCCTTGATGGGATCGACCGTTTCGTTGATCCTTTGGAACGAGGTGACGTAGTCGATGGTCGCCTTCGACGACTTCCGGATGTCCCATTCGATGTCGACGACGTGGGAACCGATTGCCAGGTCCGTGAGCACGAGGCGGTAGGGGATGGATTCGCCCTCCACGTAGTGGCTCTTCTGGGCGTTGGAGTTGCCGTTGATCCAGTCGACGGGGCTGATGGGTGGACTGGCGACTCCGCCGTTCTGGGCCTGGTCGAGGTTGCCCGCCGGTGCGCCCAGCGCTCGGGCGCCAGCAAGCAGGCAGAGCATGCAGAGGGCCCATAGGAGGCCTCCAATGCGTCGTGGGTGGGTTTGGATGGTTTTCATGGTCGGTTTCAGGTCCACGGCCGGGATTCCGTGGGTGTCAGGGTTGGACTTTTTCCCGGACCTCAAGCGTTCGCGCCGACCGGTGGGCGTTCAATAAGCCCACGCCCGCATCGTCCGTAGTCCATGCCGACCGGCCCGGATGAAAGGAACCGCCGCCGGGGTACCGGTGGGTTGCACTGCGGCGTTAGGGAGTCCCATGGATCGGCCCTGGGAGTTCGATGGATCCCCACGGGACACGGGGCTGCCGATGGATTCGAGGCCGGGGAGGTGCGGTGTCCTCGACCTTTCGGTTGGGTTTGGCCCGGGACTCGCTAAGGTCGATCCATGCTCCTGCGTGCGTTCCTTCTTGGGATCTCCCTCATCGGCACCGTCCTCGGCCAGTCACCGGTGAGGATCAATGAGTTCCTCGCCAGCAATTCGGGGGTCCTGTCCGATGCCGACGGGGACTTCCCCGATTGGATCGAGCTGCAGAACACCGGCACCGCGGCCGTCAACCTGCTGGGGTGGACATTGACCGACGACCCGGCCAACCCGGCCAAATGGCGCCTGCCGGCCACCAACCTGAACGCCGGGGCCTTCCTGGTGGTCTTCGCCTCGGGCAAGGACCGGGCCGTGGCCGGGGCGCCGCTCCATGCCAACTTCAGCCTCTCGGCCAATGGCGAGTATCTTGCACTCTTCCCGCCGGAGGGCCGCGCCGCCGCCAGCGAGTTCACGCCGGCCTTCCCCCCGCAGCAGCCGGATGTGTCCTACGGCTTCCGCGCCGGTCAGGCGCTCTACTTCCGCCCGCCATCCCCCGGGGCCGCCAATGTGGGTGGCTTTGCCGACTGGGTGGATGCGCCCCGCTTCAGCCAGACCCGTGGGTTCTTCGAGGCGCCGTTCGACCTCACCCTGTCGTCCGAGACCCCCGGGGCGGTGCTGCGGTACACCACCAACGGCACCTGGCCGACGGCGACCACGGGCTTGGTCTACGCCGGTCCGTTGCGCATCCGCGAGACGACCCTGCTCCGGGTGGCCGCCTTCAAGGACGGCCTGCAACCCAGCCCGGTGAAGACCCACACCTACCTGTTCCTGGGGGATGTCATCCGTCAGTCGCCCAACGGGGCGCCGCCGCCCGGTTGGCCGAGTTCCTGGGGCGCCAACACCCGGGATTACGGCATGGATCCCGACATCGTCGACTCGGCGACCTACCGGGACCAGATCGTGCCGGCTCTGAAGTCCCTGCCGTCGTTCTCGGTGGTCACCGACCTGAAGCACCTCTTCGACCCAGCCACGGGCATCTACGCCAACCCCGGGCAGGATGGCCGGGACTGGGAGCGGCCCTGTTCGCTGGAGTTGGTCTTCCCGGACGGGAGCAAGGGCTTCCAGATCGACGCGGGCATCCGCATCCGGGGCGGGTTCTCCCGGAGCACCGGCAATCCCAAGCACGCGTTGCGCTTCTTCTTCCGGGAGTCCTACGGGGAATCCAAGCTCAAGTTCCCCCTGTTTGGCGACAAGGGCACCGACGAGTTCGACGCCCTCGACCTGCGCACCTTCCAGAACTACTCGTGGAGCTTCCAGGGCGACTCCCAGGGCGTCTTCATCCGGGACCAGTTCAGCCGCGACACGCAGTTGGCCATGGGGCGACAGGGCGAGCGGGGCGCCTACTACCACCTCTACATCAACGGCCAGTACTGGGGCATCTACAACAGCTGTGAGCGTCCCGAGGCCGCCTACGCGGCCACCTACTACGGCGGCGACAAGGACGACTACGACGTGGTCAAGGTCGAGGCCGGCCCCTACACCATCAACGCCACCGACGGCAACCTGGACGCGTGGACGCGGCTCTACAACGCCGCCCGGGCCGGCCTCGCGGAAAACGCGGCTTATTTCCGCCTCGAGGGGCGCAACGCCGACGGCACGCCCAACCCGGCCTACGAGACCCTGCTCGATGTGGACAACCTCATCGACTACATGCTGGTCATCCTCTACGGCGGCAACCTCGACGCACCCATCTCCAACTTCCTGGGCAACACCTCGCCGAACAACTGGTACGGCCAGCGCGACCGGACGGGCCGCCACGGCGGCTTCCGGTTCACGGCCCACGACTCGGAGCACACGCTGCTCAACGTCGCGGAGAACCGCACCGGGCCCTACGGAACGGCCACCAGCTGGAGCCTGCCCAAGAGCAACCCCCAGTACCTGTGGCAGCAGTTGAGCGCCAACGCCGAGTTCCGTCTGCGCGTCGCCGACCATGTCCAGAAGCACTTCTTCAACGACGGCGCGCTGACGCCCGCGGCGGCTCGGGCCCGCTTCTCGGCCCGGACCAACGAGCTGTTTTCGGCGGTGGTCGCCGAGTCGGCCCGTTGGGGTGATTCCAAGGTTTCGGCCCCGTTGAATCGCGACCAGCACTGGTTGCCCCGGGTGCGGGACATCCTTGCCAACTACATGGGCCAGCGGACCGCGAACGTGCTGGCCCAGCTTCGGACCCGGAACCTCTATCCGGCCACGGTGGCCCCGGCATTCTCCCAGCACGGGGGCAACGTGCCGGCCGGGTTCCGCGTGGGCCTCAGCGCGCCGACGGGTGAGATCCGCTACACGCTGGACGGCTCGGATCCGCGGACCATCGGGGGAGCGGCGGCGCCGGGATCGAGGGTGTATTCCGGGGACATCTTGATCGACCAGAGCACCGCGATCCGCGCCCGCGTCCTGGCCGCCGGCACCTGGAGCGCGCTCACCGAGGCCTCCTTCACGGTCCTCCAGACCTTCGACACCTTGCGCATCACCGAGATCGCCTACCATCCGGCGGCCGACGGTGCGGTGGATGGCGACGCCTTCGAGTTCGTCGAGCTCAAGAACGTGGGTGCGTCGACGCTCGACCTGAGTGGGGTCCGCTGCGTCGACGGCGTCGACTTCGTGTTCCCCGTGGGAGCCCGGTTGGAGCCGGGACGGTTCCTGGTGCTCGTCTCGGATGCCGAGGCCTTTGGCCGGAGACACCCGGGCGTTCCGATCGGCGGTGTCTACTCCGGTCGGCTGTCCAACGGGGGCGAGCGGGTGGCCTGGGTCCATGCCGCCGGCACCCCGCTGTGCGAGGTCACCTACGGCGTGGAGCCGCCGTGGCCGGCCGCGGCCGATGGCCAAGGATTCTCGCTGGTCCCCGTGGACCCTAACGGGCCGACCCGCGCTGAACCCACGGCCTGGCGGGCCAGCGCCCGGGTCGGTGGGTCCCCGGGGGCCGATGACCCCGTGCTGTCGGTGCCGGTGGTGCTGGTGAACGAAATCCTCGCCCATACCGACCCGCCCCAGCGCGATGCGGTGGAGTTGTTCAACCCCGGCAGTGTCCCGGTCGACGTGGGCGGATGGTTCCTCTCGGACGATCGCAACGAGCCGACGAAGTACCGCCTGCCCGAGGGTTCGCGCCTGCCTGCCGGCGGGTACCTGGTGCTCGACGAGGCGCAATTTGCGGATGTGGCCCTCGGCGTCCGGGCCTTCCGGCTCGACTCCCATGGCGATTCGGTCTGGCTCCATTCGGCCGATGCCGCGGGAAACCTGACGGGATTCAGCGACGGGGTGTCGTTTGACGCGACCGCGAACGGCGTGTCGTTGGGCCGCCTGACCAACTCGGTGGGACAGGTGCTCTGGGCGGCGCAACGGGCGACGAGCCTCGGAGCCCCCAACGCGGGGCCCGCGGTGGGGCCGGTGATCTTGAGCGAGATCGAGTACCAACCGGGTCCCGGTGCCGTCGAATTCATCGAGTTGCAGAACTTGTCGGAGCAGCCCGTGCCCCTGTTCGACGCCTTGTTTCCCACCAACACCTGGCGGTTGTCGGGGGTGGATTTCCAGTTCCCCGCCGGCATCACGCTGCCAGCGGGCGGCCTGCTGGTGGTGTCGGCGACCGATCCGGCCTGGTTCCGTCAGCGCCACGGCATCCCGGATTCGGTGCCGGTTCTCGGCCCATGGCCAGGCAACCTCCAGGACGACGGAGAGCGCATCGATCTGTTGAAGCCCGATGCCCCGGACCTCGAAACCAACCAGCTGGGCCAGGTGACGGTCCGGGTGCCGTATCTCCGGGTGGACACGGTGCGCTACGGGTCGAGGTCGCCGTGGCCGCCGGAGGCCGCCGGTTCGGGGCGGTCGCTGGAACGACGCCTGCCTGCCGCCTTCGGCGATGATCCCGCCCAATGGGCGGCCAGCGGGGGAGAGCCGATGCCGGGCCTGAAGACCGGCAGCAACCGGCCGCCCCGGGTCGATGCCGGCCCGGACCAGTCCTTCCCCTCGGTGACGGAGTTCCCCGTGAACCTGGCGCTGGATGCAACCGTGACCGATGACGGCCAGCCGGCCGGCCGCCTGATCTACCGGTGGACTCAGACCGGTGGTCCCGGCCCGGTGGTCATCGAGGCGGCCGATCAGCGGGTCACCCGGGTGCGGTTGCCGGGGCAGGGCACCTACACCTTGCGCCTGAGCGTTTCCGATGGGGCCCTGACCGGGTCCGACGAGGTGGTGCTCACCGCCGCCCGCTCCGGTGGCGAGGCGACGTGGGTGGCCAAGGGCTCCGTCTGGCGCTACCTGGACACCGGCGTGGATCCCACCTCCGCCTGGCGCACCCCGGGGTTCAACGACAGCGCGTGGAAGTCCGGAAAGGGTGTGCTGGGCTACGGCGATGCCGGGCAGGCGACCCCCGTGGGGTTCGGCCCGAACTCCGGTGCCAAGTTCATCACCACCTACTTCCGGTCGAAGTTCACCGTGGCCGATCCCGCGTCGGTCACGGCCCTGACGGCGCAGGTGCTGCGGGATGACGGCATGGTGGTGTGGCTCAACGGCGTCCAGGCGGCCAAAGACAATCTTCCCGAGGGCGACATCGGCCCCGGAACCCTGGCCAACAGCGCCATCGGCGGGGCCGACGAAACCACCTACTTCGAATACCGGCTCGATCCTGCCCTGCTCCGGGCGGGCGAGAACACGCTGGCGGTGGAGGTGCACCAGAATGCCGCCTCCTCGAGCGACCTGGGCTTCGATCTTGCGCTGGTGGCGATGGTGTTGCCGTCCAACCGGGCGCCGACGGTGTCGCTGGGGGGCGAGCGCCTGCTGTCGGCCCCGGGCACGGTGGTCCTCGACGCGCAGTTCTCCGACGACGGCCTGCCGCTGCCGCCGGGCGTGCCCGCGTTCGCGTGGACGCAGGTCAGCGGCCCGGGGGCGGTGGGTTTCAGCGATCCGAAGTCCCCCCGCACCTCGGCCACCTTCGATCGGCCCGGGAACTACGTGGTCGCCTTCGAGGCGGCGGACGGAGTGCTGACCACGCGTCAGGAGCTGCGATTGCAGGTGGGCTCCGAATCCCGGCGTCCGCTGGTTTCCATCGAGGCCGGATTGGATGGATTGACCCTCCGGTTTGACGCCGAGGCGGGCCGCGCCCATGCGGTGGAGGTCTGCGAGGACCTCGCGACCCCGGTCTGGAAGGTCCTCGAGCAGGTGCCGGCGGTCTCCCAGGCGGCCACACGGCGCATCCCGGTGCCGTTGTCGGGCCAGGCCCGGTTTTTCCGGGTGGTCGTCCGGTGAGGTGTCGGCGGGTCGGTGGGCAGGCGTCCGACAGGGCGGGGCAAGTTCACCTTGCCTCGCCTCCTGCGGCCGTCCCAACGTCGGGGACATGAACCGCATCGAGCAGCGTTTCGCCGGCCTGAAGGCGTCGGGTCAACGGGGGTTGGTGGTGTACATCGGGGCGGGCGATCCACATCTGGAGGCCACCCGTCGGCTGTCCTTGGCCTTCGATGCCGCCGGGGTGGACATCCTGGAGCTGGGCGTGCCCTTCAGCGATCCGCTGGCCGACGGCATCGTCAACCAGTTGGCGGCCCAGCGCGGCCTGGAGAGTGGCACGACCCCACCCAAGGTGCTGGCCACCGTCGCCGAGATCCGACGCGAGTCGGGAATCCCCATCGTGCTCTACATCTACTTCAACCTGCTGCACCGGGTCGGGGTCGAGCGCTTCATCCGGGACGCCGCCGCCGCCGGGGTCGACGGGTTGCTGGTCCTGGACTTGCCGCCCGAGGAATCCGAGAGCTACGAGGCATTGATGGCCGCGGCGGGGTTGTGCCCGGTGTACCTGATCGCCCCGACGACGCCCGATGCCCGCATCGCCGTGATTGCACCCCGCGCACGCGGCTTCATCTACTACGTCAGCCGCGAAGGCGTCACCGGCATGCAGAGCCAGGTGAGCGACACCATCGCGCTGATGACCGGCAAGATCCGCAGCCATTCGCCGCTGCCCATCGCCGTGGGCTTCGGCATCTCCAACGCGGACCAGGCCCGACAGGTCGCCCAGCATGCCGAGGCCATCGTCGTCGGCAGCGCCATCGTCAACCGCATCGCCGAGCACGGGACGTCACCGGACCTCGTCGAACGGGTGGGCGGATTCGTGCGTGAACTGGCCGAGGCGGTACACTCGGTCCGCTGAGTCTCGAATGCAGGGTTCCCCTGTCGCGTCGGCCATGGCTTCCATGAAACGCGTCTTCCTTGCCGTCGGCCTCGGGGTCTGGGCGATCACGTTCGGCACTGCGGCGGCCCCACCGGCCTCGCCTGCCCGCCCAGCCCCGGCGCCGCAGGCGTTCTTCCAGGAGGTGGCCGGGCGGTTCCAGGCCGATCCCGCCGCGCCGAAGGGCCCGGTTTCGCTGCTCGTCGCCGGCCCGGACGGAGCGGTTCGAGCGCTGGTCCAGGGCGTTTGGCATCAGCACCAGAAGGGGCGATGGCAGACCTTGTCTCCGGGGTCGGATGGACTGGCGGGGTTTTTCGCCCTCCCGGATGAGGCCGGCAAACCGGTCGCCTCCGACATCCCGAAAGCCTCGGTGATCCAGGTGTTGCCCGTGGGGCAGGGGTTCCTGGTGGCCTCCACCCACCGGTTGGACCGTTGGGACTCCGGGAAGTGGACCCGGGAACCCTGGCCGGAGGGGTGGACCCTCGCCCAGGTGGCCGTGGATCGCGATGGGACCTGGTGGGCCGCCTGCAGTCATGGATTGGTCCGTCGGACCGCCTCCGGCTGGGAGCCCGAGTCCGTCATCGATGCCGGTGACCGGGCCTGGGCGGTCCGGTCGGTCCTGGGGGTCGCCGTCGATGCCTCGGGACAACTCTGGTTCGCCAGCAAGGCCGGGGTGGGATGCCGGACACCGAAGGGGTGGCGGTTCTTCGAGGGCAGGGACGGTCTCCCATGGAACGAGTTCACCGGGATCGCCGCGGGGCCTGCGGGTGAGGTCTGGTTCACCACGTCCCGTGGCGTGATCCGCTGGACCGGTTCGCAGTTCCAATACCGTCAGGGGCCGCGGTGGCTGCCTTCCGATGCGGTCTCCCAGGCCCTGGTCCAGGCCGGTGGCCTCGCGTGGTTCGCCACGGCCGACGGGGTGGGCTTCATCGATCGGCAGGCCATGACCCTGGCGCAGAAGGCCGAGCACTACGAGCGGGAGATCGATCAGTACATCCGCCGCACCCCGCTGGGTTACACGGCCGAGGCGCCGCTCAAGACCCCGGGCGACCGGGCCTCGGCCGCGCCTGACGACTCCGACAACGACGGCCTGTGGACCGCCATGTACGGGGCGGGTGAGTGCTTCGCCTATGCGGCGACCCGGGACCCGAGGGCCAAGGCCCGGGCCACGAAGGCATTCGAGGCGTTGAGATTCCTCCAGAAGGTGACCCAAGGCGGGAACCCGAGTCCGCCGAAGGGCTACGTGGCCCGGACCATCCGACCGGTGGAATGGCCCGACCCGAATGTGGGACGCATCGAAGGCGACCGTGAAGAAGCCAAGCGCGACGGACTGTGGAAGGTCTACGAGCCCCGTTGGCCCAAGAGCGCCGATGGCCGCTGGTATTGGAAGAGCGACACGAGCAGCGACGAACTCGACGGCCACTTCTTCTTCCATGCCGCCTACTTCGAGCATGTGGCGGAGACGCCCGAGGAGAAGGACCGGTGCCGCGAAGTGGTCCGCGACCTGGCCGATCACCTGGTGAGCCACGGATTCAACCTCGTGGACATCGATGGAAAGCCGACCCGGTGGGGACAGTTCGGCCCGGATTCGGTGAACCGCGACGAACGCTGGGTGGCCGAGCGCGGACTCAATTCGCTGAGCATCCTCAGCTATCTCGCCGTGGCGGGCCAGGTCACCGGGGATCCCAAGTACCTCGAGGCCTCCCGCGAGTTGGTCGATCGCCACGGATATGCCCAGAACCTGATGTTCCCCAAGGTCCAGTTCGGCCCGGGTTCCGGCAATCACTCCGACGACGAGATGGCCTTCATGTGCTTCTACAACCTGTTGCGCTACGGGAAGGATCCCTCCATCACGGATCGGGTCCGTTACTCCTTCTACGCGTACTGGGCCATGGAGGCTCCGGAGCGGAATCCCTTCTTCAACTTCGCCTTCGCGGCGCATGCGCTGGGCAAGGACATCCGGAATGTCTGGGGCGAGTTCTCCGTGCATCCGTGGGACGGGTGGCATGAGGACGCCATGGCCACCGTGCGCGGCTTCCCGCTCGACCGCCTGAACTGGCCGCACCAGAACTCGCACCGCCTCGACATCGTTCGGCTGTCGCGGCAGCAGGCCCGGGATTTGTACGATCCGCGGGACGAGGGCCGTGGTCACACGGTCGACGGCAAGGTGCTGCCC
>JBIKMQ010000371.1:0-3620 GCA_044359215.1 Candidatus Chromulinivoraceae bacterium | reverse complement strand
GCCCACCGGGCGTACGCCTCGGCGTCGGCGTAGGCCACGTTCACCACCGGGTGGTCGCCCTTGCCCTCGATGGAGCTGGCCGGCCCTTCCGGATGCCGCCAGTCGGCCCCGGGCACGTAGCGCCACCATTGCAGCGGATCCTCCAGCATCACCGGACCCTCCGGCCTCACGAACACCGCCGCGCCGGGGACCAGCAGGGCCGGGTCGGCCCCGGGGAATTCCTCGGCGCGGGGCGCATGCTCGGCGACCGTGCGGTACCCCGTGGCGGCCACGAAGCGCGCGAACTGGTCGTTGGTCACCTCGGTGGCATCGATCCAGAACCCGTCGACCGCCACCCGGTGGACGGGCTCGGCGTCCGTGAACCCGTCGCGCAGGCCCGTGCACATCGGCTCGCCCGCCCCGAGGCCCGAACGGAGCACGGCGGTGGCCGAGGTGCCCGGGCCGCCCATCCAGAACTCGCCCCCCGGGATCCACACCATGCCCTCGACGGAGGCGGCGGACCCCGATGCCGGAACCTGGACGGCCGGGTCCGCCCCGGACGGCGACGGCGGAGTCTCCGGCACGGTCGGCCTTCCGCAGCCCTGGCCTCCCAGCAGGGCGAGGACCACTCCCAGTGCCGCGCCCAGGCGGGCCGATGCGGCGACCGGCCCCCGGGGGCATCCGATGGAACCCGGCGCGCTCACAGCAGAGTTCCCTGGCCCGAGGCCTCCCACGGCAGTCCCAGTTCCGAGAGCAGGCTGCGGAAACCCCACCTGCGGTACATCGACCCGAGGCGTTCCCGGCGGGGGGCGTCCGGAGGTTCGATGCGCAGGGCCTCGAGGTCGGGTCCCCCGGCGAGGTCGGTGCGGAGCGCGATCAACCGACGGTTGCGGCGGAGCGACCCCTCCGCGGCCAAGAGGTTGGACCGCTGCGACTCCGACTTGATCTCGGCCAGCCGGGCCATCAGCGACTCGATGCTCCCGTATTTCTGCAGCAGCTGGGTGGCCGTCTTGGGCCCGACGCCCTGGACGCCCGGGATGTTGTCGACCGCGTCGCCGATGAGGCTCAGCCAGTCGACGACCTGATCCGGCCGGACCCCGGTCTTGGCCTCGACCTCGGCGCTCGTCCACACCTTCTCGGACTTGTCGTTGGGGTTGAAGAGCCCCACCCGGTCGCCCACCAGCTGCATGAAGTCCTTGTCGGAACTGGCGACGACCGTGCGCCAGCCCCGCGCCTCCGCACGCCGGGCGTAGGTGCCGATCCAGTCGTCGGCCTCCGTCTGCGGCTGGCTCCAGGCGGCCACTCCGGCGGCCTCGAGCCAGCCCTCGATCTCGGGGAACTGCCGCTCGAGGTCGTCGGGGGTCGGCGCCCGCTGCTGCTTGTACTCCGGCAGGTCGGCCATGCGCTCGGCCGCCAACCCCCGGTCCCACAGCACCAACCGGTGGGTCGGCCGGAGGATGCCCTCCATCTTCTGGAGCATCTTCACGAAGCCGTAGATGGCGTTGGTCGGGGCACCCTCGGGCGAGTTCAGCGAGCGGATCGCATAGAAGGCCCGGTAGGCGTAGGCGTGGCCATCCACCAGCAACAACGTGGGCGAGGAATCCGTCGACGACATGCGCCGCAGAAGGTGCGGACAACCGCCCCGGCCAGACAAGGACGCCTTTGGGGAGGCCCACGGGCGTGGAGCCGGCGAAGGACCGACAGTGCCCATCGGGGCCCGTCAAACCCCCGGAAAACCAAGGGTTTACGACATCCGGAACCCCAAAAACCACGATTTCACGCGATGTTTCACGGATTTTCCCGCGTTGACGCTTGCCCGCCCCCGGATAACCTGACGGTTCTGCTTCCACGCGGATTCCCGCGTTTCCATCCAAAGACACAACTAGCGATTATGGCGAAAGCTCCGAAATACGTTTACACCTGGGGTAACAAAAAGGCCGACGGCGACGGTTCCATGAAGGCCCTGCTGGGCGGCAAGGGCGCCAACCTGGCCGAGATGACCCGCATCGGCCTCCCGGTGCCTCCGGGATTCACCATCACCACCGAGGTGTGCACCTACTTCTACGCCCACAAGAAGACCTACCCGAAGGAGCTCCAGTCCCAGATGGAGGCCGGTGTGGCCAACATGGAGAAGATCATGGGCACCAAGTTCGGGGCCACCTCCGGCATGCCGCTGCTCGTGGCCGTCCGTTCCGGCGCCCGGGATTCCATGCCCGGCATGATGGACACCATCCTGAACCTCGGCCTGAACGACCAGTCGGTGCTGGCCCTGCAAGCCGCGACCAAGAACGCCCGCTTCGCCTGGGACTGCTACCGCCGCTTCATCCAGATGTACGGCGACGTCGTGCTCGGGGTGCAGAAGCGCGAGGGTGAAGACCACGAGCCGTTCGAGACGGTCATCCACGAGTTCAAGCACGAGAAGTACCACGCCGACATCGAGGACTCCAAGCTGACCGCCGAGGACCAGCAGGAGCTGGTCAAGCGCTTCAAGGCGCTGGTCAAGGAGCGCACCGGCAAGGTGTTCCCCAACAACCCCTGGGATCAGCTGCGCGGGGCCGCCGGCGCCGTGTTCGGCTCCTGGATGAACGACCGCGCGATCGTCTACCGCCGCAAGTACAACATCCCCGCCGAGTGGGGAACCGCCGTCAACGTGCAGGCGATGGTGTTCGGCAACACCGGCGAGACCTCCGGTTCCGGCGTGGCCTTCACCCGCAACCCGGCCAACGGCACCAACGAGTTCTACGGTGAGTTCCTGGTCAACGCCCAGGGCGAGGACGTCGTCGCCGGCGTCCGCACCCCGGAGCCCGTGCTCAAGCTGAAGGACGTCATGCCCAAGTCCTACGCCGAGCTGCTGGCCGTCCGCAAGACGCTGGAGAAGCACTTCAAGGACGTGCAGGACATCGAGTTCACGATCCAGGAAGGCAAGCTGTTCATGCTCCAGACCCGCAACGGCAAGCGCACGGCCGCCGCGGCCCTGAAGTTCGCCGCCGACATGGTCAAGGAGAAGCTCATCGACTGGGAGACCGCCGTGATGCGCAACCCGGCCGACCAGCTCGAGCAGCTCCTGGCCCCCATCTTCGACCTCGCCGAGGTCAAGAAGGCCAAGGTCATCGCCACCGGCCTCCCGGCCGGCCCCGGCGCCGCCACCGGCAAGATCTACTTCAACGCCGATCGCGCCGTGCAGGCCTCCGAGAAGGGCGAGAAGGTGCTGCTGGTCCGCGTCGAGACCTCCCCGGAGGACCTCCGCGGCATGATCGCGGCCGAGGGCATCCTCACGGCCCGTGGCGGCGTCTCGTCGCACGCGGCGCTCGTCGCCCGCCAGATGGGCAAGGTCTGCGTCTGCGGCGCCGCCGCCGTGCAGATCGACTACGACAAGAAGACCGCCACCATCGACGGCCACACCTTCGGCGAGGGCGACTTCCTGTCCATCGACGGCACCTCGGGCCTGGTCTACGCCGGCCAGATCAAGACCGCCCCCTCGGAGATCGTCTCGGGCCTGCTCAACGGCGACAAGACCGCCCAGAAGACCGAGAAGTACAAGAACTACGCCCAGCTCATGGACTGGTGCAAGAAGGCCACCCGCATGTCCGTGCGCACCAACGCCGACACCCCGGAGCAGACCTCCCAGGCGATCGCGTTCG
>JBIKMQ010000370.1:0-3623 GCA_044359215.1 Candidatus Chromulinivoraceae bacterium | reverse complement strand
CGACCTGGCCGGCGACGTAGTTGCCGACCAGGGGGCCGCAGAGGCACGGGGCCGTGTCATGCGGCGGATTCTGGTCGGGGAAGTTCGGGTCCCCGGGGATTTCCGGCGGGGTGAGAACCACCGCATGGTCCTCCACCTCGCCTTGGGATGCCTCGCCCGTGGGGCCAAGATCGGTTCCGCCGACCGCAAAGAAGCGCCAACGGCTGGCGACCGGGCCGGGTGAAAGCGCGCCCGGCACCGGGATCGCTACGGCATTGGGGCCGGTTCGGATCGGAAGCAGGTGCGTCACCCGTTCACCGGCATCGGACCAGTCGCCGTCGCCGTTGAAATCCACCCACGCGTTGAGGACGCCGTTGGTGCTGGCATTCACGGTCACCGTGGCAATTCCCCCGATGGGCCAAGGTCCGGTCAGTATTCCGTCCTCGTCATCCGCGCCGCGGCCAGCCGTGTCGTCGCCGTCCAGCGTCGCAGAGGGAGCGCCATCGGCCTCTGGATCCACCGAGAATCCCAACGCCCAGCCCGGGACGATCCTGTGGCGGGCGCCGTCCTCTGCGCTGGTGGTCGGAAACGGTTTCGGGGCATCGCCGTAGTCCATTCGAACCTCCGGATCCGACGGTCTGGCAGAGGTGAACAGGAACCGGTTGGTGACGGGGTGGTCGCAGAGGATGAGGTCGAGTTGTGGGGGCACCGGCCCGATGCCGGGTGCCAGCGGCCGAACCGCCACGTCGTAGTAGCCGTTGGGCAGTCGCCTGAAGTGTGCCGAGGCGTTCGTCGTGAGCTGGGAGTCGATCAGGATGTTGGTCCAGCCGCGGCCGACGGGGTGCCGTCGCCACATCGCCACTTCGAACGGAAAGCCCATGGCGGGGCGGCCATCGAGGCTGATGTCGACCCGCTTGGAGCCGCGCTGGCTGGTGTGCCAGTCCATGTAGATGTGCCTGTCGGCGCCCGTCTGCTTGTCGAGGAGGTAGTGCTCACCGTCGAGGGGACGCATCTCCAGGGTCCAGAGGCCGGCCGCGGGTGTCGGCAGGTTGACCTCCGGGCCCGGGGCGATGGCGTTGGTGCCGCGGCCCACCACGGACCCGGCGGGGTCGATCAGGTGCCAGACGAAGTTGGTCACCGGCGACGGCATGCCGGTGTTGTCGAGGTCGAGCACCAGGGGTTCGCCCGGTGCGACCCGGAAGCGCCAGGCGGCATGATCCTCCTCGAGCGAACGGAAGCTTGGGCTGTCGATAGCCATCCACTTCGCGCCGCACAGCTTGAGCCAGTAGTGGGTCTGGGTGAGGGGGGTGCCGCCATTCGTTGCCTCGACGCGAAGCACCTTGCCGGCGGCCCAGGGACCGAGCGGGAGCGGGAACGGTTTTTCCCAACCGATGCCGTTGGTGGCGGCCTCCGCGGCGGAGTAGGAGGCGTTGACCCTGGCCACCAGGTTCGTGCCATCCCAGACGCGCACCTCGGTGGACTGCGGATCGACGGTGTTCACCGTCGTGACGGTCACGGTGAGGTCGAGAGGGCCTCCGTCGGCCTGGACCCACCAGGTCTCGACCTGGCCGGCGACGTAGTTGCCGACCAGGGGGCCGCAGAGGCACGGGGCCGTGTCATGCGGCGGATTCTGGTCGGGGAAGTTCGGGACGACCGCTGTGGTCGGTTCGCTTGGCGGGTGGACGCGAGGTTCCGAGTCCGAGCCACCTGGAGTGCCATCGGGCGCGGGATTCGCTTCGGGATCGGTGTTCCCGGCGATGGCTGGTGTCGCCGGATGCGCCGTGCCGCCAGGAGGGTCTGCCGGCGGGGTTTGTGCCGTGGAAGGCGTCTGCCAAAGGCTCAAGGCCAGCAGGGCGGTCACCCACCAGGCGGGGCCGAAGGTGGTGCGGCGGACATGGGGGTTTTGAGGTTTTGTGGGGGCATTCATGGGGTGGATCGCGTTGTGTCGCGTGCATTCCGCCAAGCACGACCACCCTCCGCGGATGCGCGACCCGCGCCCACCCCTGGGCAAGCGGCGCCCAGAGCTTCTTTCGCGTGGATGACCGGAGGTGCCCCGGGGACGTCCTGCCGTCGAAGGGGGCCATGAGCCCGAGGCTCTCCATCCGGCCTGCGGCGATCCCGGCGATCCCGGGGAGGACCGCAGGGGTCAGACCTCGTCGTCGCGCCCCAGGATTTCCGGTGGCAACTGCCCGCGACTGACCAGGTCCTGCAGATCTCTCCGGATGCTGCGCCGGTCCACGGCGAACTCCTGGGCGAGTTGGGACAGATTGGGTTTCGAGGTCGAGCCCCGAAGTTGCTTGGCCAGTTCGTGCTGGCGGGCGAGACGTTCGGTGAAGAGTCGTTCGCGTTCGCCCGATTCGATGAGCTCGGCCCGCTCGAGGGAACGCAGGGCGGCCACGGCCTCACCCAAACCGCAATCCCGGAGCGCGGTGGCCAGGGTGCTCTCGAGGACGTCGAGATCCACGGGTTTTTCGATCACGTAGTGGGCCGACTGCGGACCGCTGAGGGCGTGGATCTGCTCGGCGATGGCGAGCGTGCCGCTCACCACGATCACCGGAACATGGGCGGCGAGGCGTTTGAGGGCGGGCAGCACCGCCAAGCCGGTCTCCCCTCCCTCGAGGATGTGGTCGAGGAGGATCACCTCCGGCGGCTCGGATTCCAGAGCGGCGACCGCTTCGGACGCCCGTCGCACCCAGGTGAACCGGCACTCCGGGAACGCCTGTTGATACAGGCGGGCTTGGCTGGGATCGTCCTCGACCAGGAGGATGCGGGCTCGGATGGGCGTCGGTGTCATGATGTGGGGTCGGTTCGAGCGCCCGGCGAACCCTGCGGTGCACCCGGCAAGCCTGCCGATGTCGGTTCCTCGGCCGCCGCATGGGCTGCCGTTCCGGACCTTTGGAGCGGGATGAGCAATTGGAATTCCGTGCCCTTGCCGGTCGCCGTGCGCAACCGCAACCCGAGGCCCTCCTCCTCGGCGATCCGCCAGACCGTGGCCAGCCCGAGGCCCGTGCCCCGCTGGTTTCCCAAGGTTTTGGTGGTGAAGAAGGGTTCGAAAACCCGCGGCAGGATCTCGGGGGAAATCCCCGGCCCGGAATCGGCCACACTCAGCTCGATCCACGGCCCGTCACCGCCCGGGGGACGGAGGCATTGGCCGGCAACCTCGATCCGGCGGGCACGGAGCACGAGCCGTCCCGCGCGTCCCATGGCCTCGCCCGCATTGACGATGAGGTTGAGCAACACCTGCTCCAGTCGCCCGCGCCGCGCTTCGGGAACCGGGAGGTCCGGGGCGAGATCGACCGTCACCTCGATGCCTGCCAGAAACTGTCGTCGCAGGAGCCCGAGGACTCCTTCCATCAGTTCGGGTATCGAGCAAGGCTGGGTGAGATCCCTGGAATCCCTGCTGTAGCCGAGGATGCTTCGAACCACCGCGCGCCCCTGTTCCACCGCCAAGGCGATGTTGTCGAGGTGCTCCCGGGTCGCCCCGGTGGGCTTGATGGCGCGTTCCACCAGTTGCCGGGACATCTGGATCACCGAGAGAAGGTTGTTGAAATCGTGAGCCACCCCTGCGGCGAGCGTGCCCAGGGCACGCATCTTCTCGGCATGGGTCATCCGATCGCGAACCAGGCCCAGTTCCATCGCCCGGG
>JBIKMQ010000010.1:0-12841 GCA_044359215.1 Candidatus Chromulinivoraceae bacterium | reverse complement strand
AGTCCGGAGGGGGCCGGGTCCGCGTGGGGTGGGCCGGAAACCGGGTGAACAAGACCAAGGGCTTCGAGGAGTTGATCGCTCCTCTGGGCCGTCTCCCGGGCGTCGAACTGGTGTTCTGCGGGTACCTCGACAAGAACCTCGACCTCGAGGGAATGCGACGATTCTACGACAGCATCGATGTCTACATCTGTTCGTCGGCCCAGGAGGGCAACAACAACTCTCTGCTCGAGGCGGCCTCCATGGAACGCGCCATCCTCACGACAGACAACGGCACCGTGCCTGAATACCTCGAACACCGGCGCAGCGCCCTGATCGTCGAGCGGGAACTTCCGCTGCTCATCCAGGCGGTGTGCGAACTGCGCGATGACCCGACGCTGCGACGATCCCTCGGTGTTCACGCGCGCAGGGCGGTGACCAGCCGGTTCGATTGGAGCCGGATGGCCCCGCGGTATTCGGAGTTCTTCCGAAAGGCGTTGGCCGGCGTCGCGTCCTGGAGGCCGGAAACAGAATCCGCCCGGCAGGCCATCGAACCCCGCCTCCGGGACTCATCCCGCCCCGCTCCACCTTCCGACCCCGCTTCGCACCGGCCCGCCGCAAACTCGACACCAATTTCCTCCGGCTCCGTCTCCATCGGCGGTTCAACCCCGGATCCACTCGCCCAAGCCGAATCCATGGCCAGGCAGGCATTGGCGCTCAACCCGAAGGGTCCCGACGCCTTGGCCCTGATGGCGCACATCCTGTTCAAGCAACGCCGCTGGCTCGACTGCGGCCGCACCTGCCAGGAGCTGCTGGGCATCCAAACCGGGAACATCGATGCGATGGTGATCCTCGCCGAGTGCCTGGTGAACCTGCAGGACATCTCCAGCGCCCTTGAGGTGTACCGTCACGCCAGCCAAGCCGACCCGGCCGACACCTCGATCCAAAACCGCATCCAAGAGCTGGAGGCGAGGCTCGGATCCAACACGACCCTGACACCCGCGCAGGAGGCCGCGATCCAGCGGGGTCTGGAGGCGTTGGACAATGACCGGGCCAAAGAGGCGTTGAGCCACTATCGCGAAGCCCAATCGCTCGGACCGGCCCACCCGGACCTGGACTTGATCGTCTCCGAACTTCAGGCCCGGATCGCTCCCGGAAACCCACGGATCACCGGTTCGGGATCACCGGATCTCAAGGCAACAACGGCCGGCTCATGGGTGCCCCAAGGCAACACAAGGCCGCGCGAATCCGGTTGGTCCTTCCTCATCATCACCAACGGAAAACGCCCACGGAAACTGGTGCGGGAAATCGAGTCCATCCGGTCCCTCGGGATTCCGGACCACGAGATTCTCGTGGGAGGTGAGCCACCGGGCGATCTGCCGGAAGGCGTGGGCGTGGTGCCGGCGATCGACGCCGCCCGAAACGGGCGCCTGGGTGAGATGCGCAACGCCCTAACGGCGGCTGCAAGGTACGACCACCTGGTGGTGGTGGACGACGACTTCATCTTCCACCCGGACTTCTACACCGGAATACAGCGGTTCGGGGAAGACTGGGATGCGCTCTCGGTGCGCATTCTCAACCCGGACGGTTCCCGCTTCTGGGATTGGGCCACCCATGGCGGCCCGAGGGGGCATGTGCTGTTGGACTACGACGATACGGACGACCACGTCTACATCACGGGGGGCCTGATCCTGCTGAAGGCCCAGGTGACGGACCGGGTGAAGTGGGACGACGGTCGGGGATTCTACCAGGGAGAGGACATCGACTTCTCCAGTCGACTCCGCACGGCAGGGATCCGTCCACTCTTCAATCGCCACAGCACGACCACGCATGACGATGGTCTCTACACCATGGTGATCAATCCGATCGGGTCGCAAATGGCGCGTCGGAATACCGAGGTTGGCCTCCCCATCCGCTGGTCGGCGCCCTTCTTCAATCCGAGCGGTTACGCCAGCGAGGCGATCAATTTCGTGCTGCCGCTGGAGAGGCGTTGCCACGTCGGCATCAGGCACCACACCACAGTTTTCTCGGAAAGCTTCACGCAAGGGTTGCCTGGGCCAGAGCGTGCCGGGTTGTTCCGAATGCGGGATCGGTTTGCATCGCTGACAGGAGGCATCGTGGTGTCTCACAACCCCGCAGGCGGCTTCACCCGCCCTCCGGACGCGGACTACACGATCGGCCGGACGATGTTCGAGACCGATCGGATCGCGCCGGATTGGGTCGCGGCATGCAACCGGATGGACGAGGTGTGGGTGCCGTCGAAATTCAATGTCGAGACCTTCGCGGGCAGCGGGGTGGAACGCTCCAAGCTGGTGGTGATGCCCGGCGCCGTGGATTCGGAGTTCTTCGATCCGGCACGCCACACGGCCTACCCCCTGCCCGGCAAGGCGCGGTTCAATTTCCTGTCGATCTTCGAGTGGTCTTCGCGCAAGGGCTGGGACGTGCTCCTGGCGGCCTACCTGCGGGAGTTCTCGGCCGAGGACGACGTGTGCCTGTGGCTGCGCACCTACCTGTTCTCGAAGCCCGAGGGCGATCCGACGGAGGAGATCCGCCGGCGGATCGCGGACTTCACCGCGAGCCTCGGGCTCGGCGACAAGAGGCTGCCCCGCATCGAACTCATCGCCGAGCAGGTGCCCAGTGAGCAGTTGCCCGGACTGTACCTGGCGTGCGACTGCTACGTGGCGCCGAGCCGGGGCGAGGGCTGGGGCCGGCCCCAGCACGAGGCCATGCTGATGGAACGCCCCGTCATCGCGACGAACTGGAGCGCGAACACCGAGTTCATGACCGAGGAGACCAGCTACCTGATCGACTACGAACTGGTGGAGGCCCGGGGTCTCGAGCCCGAGCTCTGGCACTACAAGGGGCACCGCTGGGCCAACCCGTCGGAATCCCACCTGCGCACGCTGATGCGCCGGGTCTTCGAGCAGCCCGAGGAGGCCCGGGCAAAGGGCCAGGCGGCCCGACGACACATGGCCCGTCACTACAGCCGCGAGGCCGTGGCCGACCTCGTGATCCGTCGGTTGCAGGCCATCGAGCGTTCGCTGCTCTCGCCCCAGTTGCCGCCCGCGCCGGTGGTGGACCTCCATGGTTCGACGGCGGAATCCGGCGGCACGTCGACCCCGGTCCTCACGCTGTCGGTCGAGGGATCTTTCCTGGACCTGGGCTCGCTCTCGCAGGTCAACCGCGCCCTCGTGCAGGGCCTCAACCAGGAACCCGGCGTCAAGGCGACGGCCGTGGTGGACTCGGCCGCCCCACGCGGTGCCGTGCCACCGGAACTCCAATCCTGGACGCAGCGGGTGCTCAAGCGGACTCCCGCACCGACGCAGGTGACCCTGCGCCATGAGTGGCCGCCCCGATGGCAGCGCCCCGAGCACGGCGCCTGGGTGCTCATGCAACCCTGGGAGTTCGGCTCCCTGCCCGCCGAATGGGTCGAGCACGCCCACGAGGTCGACGAGATCTGGTGCTACAGCCGGTACGTGCGAAGCCTCTACGTGCAGGCCGGGGTGCCCGTCGCCAAACTGAAGGTCCTGCCGCTGGGGTTCCGGCCCGAGGTGCATCATCCGGGGACCACCCCGACGCCGGTGCCGACCTCGAAGGGCTTCAAGTTCCTCTTCGTCGGCGGGACGATCGGCCGCAAGGGCGCCGACCTGCTGCTCGACACCTACCTGAAGACCTTCCGGCGCTCCGATGACGTGTGCTTGGTCATCAAGGATTTCGGGGGCAAGTCCGCCTACCAGGGACAGACCCTCTCGGACCGCATCCGCGCGGCCCAGGCCGATCCGTCCGCGCCTGAGATCGTGTACCTCGACCGCGAACTGCCGGAGCGCGAGCTGGCCGGGCTTTACACGGCCTGCGACTGCCTGGTTCACCCCTACCGCGGCGAGGGCTTCGGCCTGCCGGTGCTCGAGGCCATGGCCTGCGCCCTGCCGGTGATCTGCACCGGCGGCGGCTCGACCGACGACTTCGCGACCGACGAGTTCGTCCACCGCGTTTCGGCCTCCCGCGAGTTCGTCGGGAACGAGATCAGCGGCATCCAGCTGGATCACCGCGGCTGGTGGCTGAGTCCGGATCCCGAGGCGCTGGTGCACGCGTTGAAGGAGGCCGTGGCCGAGGCGCCCCGGTGGCGAGACCGGGCACGGAAGGGCGCGGCCCACGTGGCCGCACACTGGACGTGGAAGCACACGGCGCGGACCGCCACCCGGCTCGCCCGCGACCTCGTGGCCCGGCGGACCGCCCGGGCCCAACGGGCGCAACAGGCCAAGGCGGCGGCCAACCAGGCCATCACCCTGCCGGAGGTCGCCCTGCTCGGCGACCTGCTGGCGGCGCGCACCGCGCTCCGGGACAAGGACCTCGCCGGGGCCTGGCGCCTGGCCGGCGAGGCCATCGGGCAACGCCCCTTCCATCCCGAGGGCTGGATCTTCCTCAGCGAGGTCGCCGCGTCGGTCGGACACCGGTCCATGGCCCGGCGTTGCGCCCAGAAGGCGGTGGCTCTCACCCCGAACTGGAAGCCGGCCAAACGGGCCCTGTCCAGCATCGGCGATCGCCCCGACAAGCCGACGGTCGATCTGGCGGAACCGCCCTTCCGTGACGGAGAACCGCCGCGCCTGACGGTCTGCCTGATCGCCAAGAACGAGGAGCGTTTCCTCGATGGGTGCCTGAAGTCGGTGCGGGGGCTGGCCGACCAGATCGTGCTGGTCGACACCGGGTCCACCGACCGGACGATCGAGATCGCCCGGTCCCATGGGGCCGAGGTCCACTTCAGGGCCTGGGACGACGACTTCAGCGCGGCCCGCAACGCCGCCCTGCTGCACGCCCGGGGCGACTGGGTGCTCATCCTCGACGCCGACGAGGAGATGTCGGCCGCACACCATCAGGCCCTGCGCGCCCTGCTGGAGCGCCCCAACGTCATCGCCTACCGCCTGCCGCTGGTCGACGTCGGCCGCGAGGGCGAAGGCGTCAGCCAGGTGCCTCGCCTCTTCCGCAACGCGCCCCGGCAATTCTACGTGAGCCGGGTGCATGAGCAGGTCTACGCCAGCCTCGAGATCAACCGTGAGGCCTGGTCGATGGAGAACCGCTTCGGGGACGCGCAGCTCATCCACCACGGCTACCAGGCCGAGGTGGTCAAGAGCCGCAACAAGGTCCTGCGCAACCTGCGCCTGCTGGAACTGGCCAACGAGGAGCACCCGAACGACGTCAACCTCCTGATGAACCTCGGGCTGGAACTCTGGCGATCCGGCCAGAACGGCATCGGCCTCGGGTACTACCAGAAGGCCTATCTGGCGCTGCTCCACCATCCCTACGACCAGACGCCACCGGAGCTGCGGGAGGTGCTGCTCACGCAGTATGCCTCCCATCTGATGACCCTGAAGCGCTTCGACGATGTCGTCGACCTCTTCAACGAC
Source organism: Candidatus Chromulinivoraceae bacterium (assembly GCA_044359215.1). GTDB lineage: Bacteria > Verrucomicrobiota > Verrucomicrobiia > Limisphaerales > UBA9464 > SXXZ01. Next base: position 7,463 of record JBIKMQ010000010.1, on the reverse strand, counting down.
CGGGCCATCCGGACCGACCAGAGGACCGCATCGCACTGGTTCATGCTGGGCATGGCCCAGTCGGCCCTGCAGCGCTGGGAGGCCTGCGTCGAGAGTCTCCGCCGCTGCCTGGACCTGCGGAACCTGCAGGCCCTGACCCCGATCCACGCGGACATCCGCAAGGCCCTGCCGGCCCACTGTCTGGCCCATGCCTATCGCAAGCTGGGCCGGAAGCAGGAAGCCGCCGACGCCTACGGGCAGGCCCTGCAGGACGAGCCCGGGGCCGAGGCGGCCCGGGTGGAGTTCGCGACCTTCGCGGCCGAGGAGGGCCAGGTGGTGCCGGCCCTCACGGTGCTTCATGCCGGCGTCCAGCACGACCCCCGGCAGCCCCGCGTCTGGGAGACCGGCGGCAGGATCGCCCTGCGCCAGCGCGACACGCTGGAGTTCGCCCTCGACTGGACGGGCGAGGCCGTCAAGAACCTCCCCGACGTCCCGGTCCTGCGACGCCTCCGGGCCGAGGCCCTGCTGCTCAACGGCTCGGCCGCCGAGGCCCTGCCGTTCTGGGACGGGATCGCTTCCGGACAGGATGCCGAGGCCGACTGCGGCCTGCTCCTCTGCCGGCTGTTCGCCGGACAGCCCGTCGCCGGCCCGTCGCCGGACCGTGAGCGGGCCCTCAGCCAGGACCTGATCCGCCGCTACCGGCAGGCCGTCGAGCTGGGCCTGGACGACTGGGTGCGCACGGTGCACACACGGCTCGACGGGCTGGAACCCGCCCTGCCCACGGCGGCCCGGCTCATCCGGCAGGTGGTCGCCGAGTCCGGACCCGACCAGGGATGACACCGTCGCCGAATCCAAGCATTCCAACGAAATGAAGACCCCCAAAGCGTCCCTCGCCTGGCTTCTGGCCGTGGGCCTGGTTGCCGGAGGCTGTGAAACCCCGAAACCCACCTTGCCCGAACTGGGAGCGCGCTTCGAACCCAAGAACGTGTACCGGGCCGTCGAGGTGCTCCCCGGCGACCTGCAGCGGGTGGTGCTGATGCCGGTGACCATCGCCTCGCCGGAACTGGCCACGCTCGACCAGCGCAACCAACTGGCCCAGGTCCTCGAGGAGGAACTTCGGAAGACCCACCGCTTCGAGGTGGTCCGGGCCACCCGTGAGGAATTGCGCCGCGGCTTCGGCAAGGACGCCTTTTCGGCGGCCGAGCCGCTGCCGTCGGACCTGCTCACGCGGATCCAGTCGGCCCACTCGGCCGACGGGGTGATGTTCGTCCAGATCTCCAGCTATCGCCCCTACCCCCCGGTGGCCATCGGGTGGGAACTCCGACTGGTCACCGCCGACCAGGGCCGAACCCTGTGGTCCTTCGACGAGACGTTCGACGCCTCCCAGGCCGAGATCGCCCGCTCCGCACGCGATTATTTCAAGGCCCATCACACCGGCGCCTCGGAGCTGGCCGACCCCCAGGCCGACCTGCGATCCCCCATCCGGTTCTGCCGGTACACCGGGGATGCCGCCTGGCGGACACTTCCCACGCGATGAATCCTCAAGTTTTTCCACCACCCGCCGATACGCCCCATGTGGCGGACGACTGGGGGATAACAGGAGTCTGCCACGCCTGCCTAGAAAGTGAAAAACCATGGACATCCAACCCACAGGCAACTTCGACACCGTGTCGAAGATTCAGCGCAACACCGCGCGGCGCGAAGCCGCGGCAGCGGCAGCCGCTGATCAACAGGACTTCTCCCAAACCGACGCCCTCCGGGGTGCTTTGGACAACCTGCCCAGCAGCCGACCCGAAAAAATCCAGCGTGCCCGCGAGCTCGTCAACCAGGTGGATTACCCGCCGGTGAAGACGATCCGGCAGCTTTCGGATCTGCTGGCCGTGAAGATCCAGGGGCCGATGAGCCTCTGAGGCCCGAGCGGCCCCCCAAGGCCTTCAACCGGTCCAGATCGAGCACCCCCGACAGACCACACGTCAAAAAAACGCTCCCTCCCAATTCCGACCAAAGTGTTCCCGGACGACGCCGCCCCCGCAGGCGTTCGTCCGGAGCACCTGACAACGATTCTCGCTCTGTCCAAAACCTGCCGTACTCATGAGACATTCCACCAACCCGTGGCAATCCTACCGCCAGGTCGCCACCAAGACAGCGACCCCAGGTCAACTGGTCCTGATGCTGTTCGACGGCGCCCTGCGCTTCCTCGACCGGGCGATGGTCGGCTTCGACCTCGACGACCCCCTCGATTCCAACCTGGCCATCAACAACAACATCTTGAAGGCGCAGGAAATCATCCGTGAGCTCAACATGTCGCTGAACCTCGACAAGGGCGGTGAGTTCGCCGTCACCATGCGACGGCTCTATAACTACTACGACCTGCAACTCTCGCAAAGCAATCTCCGGAAGGATGCCGAAGGGGTGAAGCTGGTGATCCGGCTGCTGACGGTCATCCGCAATGCCTGGGCTGAGATGCTCGCCGGTGGTGGCAGCCAGGTCGTGGATCAACGCGCCGAATTCCAACTCCAAGCCGCCTGATCCGATTGGTTCGGCCCCTGTCCCCCGGTCCCGGCCCTTGCTGCGGGCCGGGACCGGGGGGAGGCGGACCAAGCCTTGGGACAACGCCCCACCGGCGGCACGGACCGAACCCCACCGACCCCTCCGCGGCATTCCGCCCTTGGCCGACGATTCCACCGACCCTCCGATCGCCAACCGCCCCCCAATGAGCGCCCATCACGACCTGCTCACGATTTATCACGAATGGCGGAATTGGACCCTCCGCGAAGGAGAGGCCATCCGTTGCGGGGACTGGAACCGCGTCCACTCCTGCCAGAACGCCAAGCTGGAACTTCAGGACCGCATCATCCGATCCACCCAGACTGCACGAACCGAACTGACCCGCTCAGGCGGCAATTGGGCCGAGGTGGAGGCCCAGGTGCGCCGGGAGGTTTCCGCCCTCATCGATCTGGAGCACCAGAACGGTGAGTTCCTGGCCCAGAAACGATCGGAAGCCCTGGCTGAGCAGGCCGAACTCGACCGGAGCACCCGCCAACTCCGCCAGATACGTTCCTACGCTCCGGTGGTCCGTTCCGCCTGGAGCTCATACTCCTGATCGTGGGCGCCGAGAGGACCGGCGCCCGGTTGGTACATGAGCGAAGTCGCGGCGAGGAATCGAACACCCGAAAACCTTGGCCGAAACCTTGGCTCAACCTTCCATCGAGCCCTCGGTCTGAAATCCCGGGCAAACGCATCGTCAGGCGTTCCATCGACCGATCCGAGCGGTGACCTTCCGAGAAACCCCTGCCCAGGGGGGGCGATCTGGCGTCCCCCCAAGGCCACCCGCTCGGCGAACCTGAGGGCCGCCCCTGCCTTTACATTGCCGCAGGGGTTTTGAATGGTTTGCCGACATGTCGAAACCGCTGGAAATCGCCGGTCGCTCGTTTGATTCCCGACTCTTCCTCGGGACCGGGAAGTTCCCATCCCCGGAATCCATGCGGGACGCCCTCGAGGCCAGTGGAACCCGCATGGTGACCGTGGCGCTGCGCCGGGCCGACCTCAGCGGCAGGAAGGATCCCTTCGCCAACATCCTGGAGTTCATCGACCCCGATCGATACCTCATCCTGCCCAACACCAGCGGAGCGATGAACGCGACCGAGGCCGTCCGGCTGGCCCGCTTGGCCGCGGCGGCGGGGTTGCCCAAATGGGTGAAGCTCGAGATCCATCCCGACCCGAGGTACCTGCTGCCGGATCCGGTCGAGACCTTCGAGGCGGCGCGGCAACTCGTCGCCGAGGGATTCGTGGTGCTGCCCTACATCAACGCCGATCCGGTGCTGGCCAAACGGCTGCAGGAGGTCGGCACCGCCACCGTCATGCCGCTGGGCTCGCCGATCGGTTCGCACCGGGGCCTCCAGACCCGCGACCAGATCCGCATCATCCTCGACCAGGCGACGGTGCCGGTGGTGGTCGATGCAGGCATCGGGGCCCCGAGCCATGCGGCCGAGGCCATGGAATTGGGGGCCGACGCGGTGCTGGTGAACACGGCCATCGCGGTGGCCTCGGATCCCTGCCGCATGGCGGTGGCCTTCCGGGATGCCGTCACCGCCGGGCGCACGGCCTTCGAGCTGGGCCTCGGGCCGGCAACCGAACACGCCAGCCCGACCAGCCCGCTGACGGCGTTCCTGAACTGAGGGCCATGGGCGCACCGACCGACCCGACGCGCGCCGCCGCCGAGGCACCCCAGGCCTGCGGGCAACCGGTGATGCCGTCACCGGCCGGGCGCCTTGCCGCGTGGGCGGGCCGTCTTCGGGCCCTGCCCGATCCCCAGGCCCGCCTGGCCCATCTGGTCGAGGCCGCTCGGGGACTGCCCCCGTTGCCCGACTCCGACCGGCAGGAAGTCCACCGGGTCGCGGGATGCCTCGTCCGGACCTGGTGGATTGCACAGTGGCGCGACGGGCGTTGCTGGTTCCGCACCGACTCCGATGCGATGACCCTCAAGTGCCTCGCCGGCGCCATCGCGGAATTGGCTTCCGGCGGCACCCCGGACGAGGTCGCCGCCCTGGAGTTCGAGGTGTTCGACGCGCTGGGACTGCTCCGCCAGTTGGCCGAGAACCGCCAGCGCACCGTCCGCCACCTGATGGACGACGCCCGGGAGTTCGCCCGGCGGTGCGCCTGCACCCCCCCGACGCCGGGACGTTGATCCCCCCAGCACCCGAGGCCATGCCCGACCCAGGCGACCCGAAGCCCGACCCGCCGATCGCCCCGCTGGCCGCGGTGCGGCGCATCGTGGGTTTCCTGGCCCGCCGGCCCGGCTGGACCGCCCTGTCGATCGGGTTGCTGCTGGTCAACATCGGCATCGAACTGGCCCTGCCGCAGTTCGTCGGCCAGGTCGTCACGGCGCTGGGATCCCCCGGGACACGGCCGGAGCTGGGCCGCCTGGTCGGAATCTTCCTCGGCCTGGTGGTGCTGCGGGCGCTGGTCGGCCTGGTGCTGGGCCCGATCCGCAACCGGACGGCCCAGTCGACCCTGGGGGACATCCGCGCCGCCGTGTACGACGCGCTGCAGCGTCGGTCCTTCGCGTGGCACGACAACGCGCGGACCGGCGAGTTGATCTCCCGGGCGGGCACCGACGTCGGGCGCCTGCAGGACCTCTTCTTCGTGTGCCTGCTCTTCGGGGTGGATGTCGCCGCGGGCCTGGTCGGCACCCTGTCGCTGATCTTCCTGACCAGCCCGCGCCTGGGTCTGGTGGCCCTGGTGGCCCTGGTTCCGACCGTGGCCACGATGGGCTGGTTCGCCGCCCGGCTCCAGCCGCGCTGGCGCCGCGTGCACGAGCGCCACGGGGCCATGAGCACGGTCATCCAGGAGAACATCGCCGGCGTCCGGGTGGTGAAGGCCTTTGCGCGGGAGCCGGCCGAGATCGCCAAGTTCCGCGCCCGGCGGGCCGAGTTCCTGCGGGAGCTTTCGGAGGCCGTCAACTACTGGGCGGCCCGGGTGCCGCTCTCGCAGTTCCTCTTCGGGCTGGCGGTGCCGCTGACGCTCTGGGTGGGTGGCGGCGAGGTGCTCCGGGGGACGTTGGCGCTGGGCGACCTGACCACCGTGCTGGTGTACCAGATGGCCCTCGGCGGGCGCATCGGCGTGATCGGCCAGATCACCAACATCCTCCAGAACGCCAGTTCGGCGGCCCAACGGGTCGTCGAACTGCTGGACAGACCGGAGGCACCCGGGGCCCGGATGGGGGGACGGGCAGGCGACCTTCCGAAACCCGGACGACAGGAGCCGATCGCGGGCGGCATCACCTTCGACCGCGTCTCCTTCCGCTACACCGGCGAGCCGTCCCTGCGGGTGCTTGAGGAACCGAAGGCGGCGACGCCGGAAAAGAGTGGACCCGGGGCGGGTGGTTCGGGCGGATCGGCCTCGGCGACCGAGGCGCACGCGACGTCGGAGACACCGGGGCCCGGGGTCCGGGCCATGGCCCTCCAGGACCTCACCTTCGAGGTCCCGGCCGGGGCGGCGGTCGCCGTTGTCGGGCCGACCGGCTCCGGCAAGTCCACCCTCCTCTCGCTCATCGCCCGGTTCCACGAGCCGACCTCGGGCAGCATCCGGCTCGATGGCACGGACCTCCGCGACTGGGATCGCGACACCCTCCGGCGGGGCATCGGCGTGGTGTTCCAGGAGACCTTCCTGTTCAGCGCCTCCATCGCCGAGAACATCGCCCTCGGGCGGCCCGGGGCCTCGCGCGCCGAGATCGAGGCCGCCGCCCGCGCGGCCCGGGCCGACGGGTTCATCCGGGAACTGCCGCAGGGCTACGACACCATCATCGGCGAACGCGGGCTCTCGCTCAGCGGCGGCCAACGCCAACGCGTCGCCATCGCCCGCGCCGTGCTGATCGACCCGAGGATCCTGCTGCTCGACGACGCGACCAGCGCCGTCGATCCGTCCACCGAGCAGGAGATCCGGGAGGCGATGGCCGGCCTGTGCAGGGGTCGCACCGTCTTCCGGGTGGCCCAGCGGGCGTCGACCGTGCGCGACGCGGACCTGATCGTGGTCCTGGACGGCGGGCGCCTCGTGGCCGCCGGGCGGCACGCGTCATTGCTGGCCGACTGTGCCCTGTACCGGGAGCTGTTCGCGGACGCCGGACCGCCGGAAACGCTTGCCTGATGGCCACCCACGACGACATCGCCCTCGACGAGGAGTTCGCCCAGGCCAGCCTGCGGGGCTCGCTGTTGCGCCGGCTTTTCGCCTACACCCGGCCCTACCGGCGCGCCATGGTGACCAACCTCGTGCTGACGCTCCTGGCCACGGCGTCGACACTGGCCGGCCCCAGGCTCATCCAGCATGGCATCGACCATGCGCTCGCCCCCATCCTCGGCACCCGGGAGGCCTCCGACGCCGCCCTCGCCGACGCGGCCCGGGGCATCCTGCTCCTGAGCGGGCTCTACCTCGGCAACCTGCTGCTCGGGTGGGCGCTGACCATCGTGCAGGTCCGCACCTCCATCGAGACCGGCCAGGGGGCGATGAACGACCTGCGCCTGGCCGTCTTCGAGCACATCCAGCGGCTGTCGCTCAACTACTTCGACCGGACCCACCAGGGGCGCATCATCGCACGGGCCGACTCGGACATCGACTCGCTGGACCGCGTGCTCACCTGGGGGGCTGGTCAGGCCCTGTCGAGCCTGGCGACGCTGGCGGGGGTGATCGTCCTCATGGTGCAGTACGATCCCCGGCTGAGCCTGGCCGTGTGCCTGGTACTGCCGCCACTGGCCTGGCTCACCGTGTGGTTCCACCGCCGCGGCCGGGAGGCCTACCGCAGCCTGCGGGGCACCCAGTCGCGCCTCATCGCCGCCATGGCCGAGAACATCTCGGGCGTGCGCGTCGTGCAGGCTTTCGTGCGGGAGGCCGAGAACCTGCGGAGGTTCCGGTCCCTGCATGCCGATTTCACCGAGCGGTGGGTCGCCTCCGCTCGGGTCTTCCACACCTACATGCCGGCCGTGGGCCTC
>JBIKMQ010000369.1:0-3639 GCA_044359215.1 Candidatus Chromulinivoraceae bacterium | reverse complement strand
GCCCGCGCCCGCGTCGTCATCGACACGGTGCAGCAGGGGGGCACGTCCAAGGAGAGCCGCATCCCCCTGTATGAGAATCCGAATTGGGCCAAGGGCTACGACGTGGTGATTCATGACGAGTGCTTCGGCGCGGTCGCCGACACCAACTGGATCGCCCGGATCCTCGCACCCCACCGGGCCGGCCTGCCCGGGGTGAACCTCCACTGCGCCGTCCACAGCTACCGGGCCGCCCCTGGCGAATTGTGGCAGGAATACCTCGGCCTGCGCTCCATGAAGCACGGCAAGGCGACCCCCATCCGGATCCGCACCATCGCTCCCAGGCACCCGATCCTGCGGGACCTCGGATGGAGCGACTGGACCACGGGCAACGAGGAACTCTACAACAACGTGAAGGTCTTCTCGACGGCGACCCTGCTGCAACGGGGTGCCCAGGCGGAGGACGACTACGCCGTCACCTGGGTCAACCGTTATGGGTCGACCCGCGTCTTCAGCACGTCGCTGGGCCACTTCAACGAGACGGTCGGCGACGATCGCTACCTCGACCTGGTGACGCGTGGCCTGCTGTGGGCCTGCGACCGGCTGGATGCCCGGCACCTGAAGCCAAGGCCCGGGGCGCCCATGAGGGCCGCGACTCCGGCGGCCGCACCCACCCCGGGGACGGCCGGCACGACACCGAAGGAGTAGCCGCCCCGGGGAGACCTGCGGGCTCGGTGGGGCCCGACGGCCGACCCGGCCCGGCCCAACGTGCCGCAATCGATCCACCCCGACGCAATCCGGGGCTCAGGGCGCGTGTCCGTGGGTCCGGAACCAGTCGATGGCCTCCGCCATGGCCTGGCGCGGCGGGGTCTGCGGCAGTCCGAGTTCCCGGATGGCCTTGGCCGGACTGAACCACATCTTGTACTTCGCCATCCGCACCCCCGCCAGCGGGGCCTTCGGGGGCTTGCCCGTCCAGCGGGCGATCCATTCGTCCACGTGGGCCGCGCCGAGGGCCACCGCATGCGGCACGCGGAATCCGGGGGCCGGCAGGCCTGTCAACTCCGACAGGGTGTCCAGTGCCTCCTTCATGGTCCAGTTGCCCTCCGCGTGGCCGAGGATGTAGCGCTCGCCGACCCGCCCGCGCTCGGCGGCCAGCACGTGGCCCTCGGCCACGTCCCGGACATGGACCCAGTTGAGCCCGGTGTCAAGGTAGGCCGGCATCTTGCGTTTCAGGAAATCGACCAGGACCTGCCCGGTGGGGGTGGGCTTGACGTCCCTCGGCCCGACGGGCGCGCTGGGATGCACCAGCACGATGGGCAGGCCCGCGGACGCCAACTCCCGGGCCACGACCTCCGCCCGCCACTTGGAGAGCTTGTAGGGGTTGGACATCTGCCTCTCATCCACCGGGGTGGACTCGTCGGTCGGCCGGGTCACGCCGTCGGGCCCCGGTCGGGGCAGGCCGATGCAGCCGACGGTGCTCGTGTAGACGATCCGCGAACAGCCGGCCTGGTGAGCGGCGGTGAGCAGGTCCCGCGTGCCGTCCACGTTGGCCCGGAACATCGGGGCGTAGTCCGGTAGCCACAGCGCGTAGCTCGCGGCGACGTGGAAGCACCAGTCGCATCCGGCCATCGCACGGGCGAGGGCGGTCACGCCGTCGGTCAGGTCGCCCCGGACGGTCTCGAACCCGGTGCCCGCCAGGCCGCGCAGGTCGGCCCCGGGGCGCAACAGGGCCCGGACCGAGTGGCCCCGCGCCACGAGCGCATGGACGAGGTTGGCCCCGATGAAGCCCGAGGCCCCGGTGACGAAGCAGCGCATGGCGGCAGGCGGGCGTGGATTCCCTTCAGGATCCCCTGAGGGGACCCCGGGCTCACTTGGCCCAGAAGTCGATCACGAAGACATCGGCGACCAGCGGGCGCACGAGCTTGCCGAACTCCTGGTGGTCGGGATGCACCAGGTAGGCGTCCCGGTCCATCTCGGAGGTGAAGGTGAGGATCCAGCCATGGGTGCAGCCCTTGTTCAGGTTCTCCGGGCTGTTGTTGGTGCCCGCCTCAAGGCCGGCGATCTGCGGGATCTTCGACTTCAGGGCGCGGAAGGCCGTCTCGACCTTCTTGATGTCCGCCGGGGTGGCGGAGTCCTTGAACTTGAAGGCGACGACATGGCGGAGCGGGCCGTGGTTCTTCGAGGACGATGCGGTGTCGGACATGGCGGGGAGGGTGAGGGCGAACAGGAGCGCCCCGATCAACAGGAGGGGTTTCATGCGAAGGTCGGGTGGAAGACTGGAACCGCGCCACGCGCGGGACAAGTGCGGATCGGGCGCGTTCTCACGGGGCCTTGAACCGCGCGCCGAGGCCCGCGCCGGAGCCGATGGCCACCCCACGGCGGTTGGCGGCCAGGCGGGTGCAGATCTTGAAGACCGTCTCGGCCGCATCGGCCCGACCCAGCGCCGAGGCCAGCGCCTCCGCCCCGAAGGACTCGCCCGGGTGGGCCGCCAGATGCGCCACGACCCGCCGTTGCAGGTCCAGCACCCCGGCGGCGGCCTTCTTGCCGGCCTCCACGCCCGGCTGGTGGTAGGCGTTGATGTTCACCAGCGAGGCGTAGAGCCCCACGGCCCGCTCGAAGAGCGCGATCAGCACCCCCACGGTGAAGGCCGAGGCGTCGGGCACGGTGAGGGTCAGGCTCGGGCGCCCCGACTCGTGCAGGGCCGACCGCGTGCCCAGGAAGAATCCGCCCAGGAAATCGCCGCTGGTGGCCCCAGGTTCCACCTCGAGGCTGTCGCCCTCGCGGTCCCTCAGCACCTCGATGAACACGGCGAAGAAGTTGGCGACACCGTCTCGGAGCTGCTGCACGTAGGCGTGCTGGTCGGTCGAGCCCTTGTTGCCGTAGACTGCCAGGCCTTGATGGACAACCCGGCCGTCGAGGTCCAGTTCCTTGCCCAGCGACTCCATCACGAGTTGCTGCAGGTATCTCGAGAAGAGTTCGAAGCGATCCTTGTAGGGCAGCACCACCATGTCCTTGGCTCCGCGTCCCTCCCCGAGGAAATACCACATCAAGGCGAGCTGGGCGGCCGGGTTGTCACGGGCGACCGGGTTGCGGGTGGCCTCGTCGCAGGCCTTGGCCCCGGCGAGCAGTCCCCGGATGTCCAACCCTTGAAGCGCGGCCGGCAGGAGGCCCACGGCGCTGAGTTCGCTGGTCCGGCCGCCGACCCAGTCCCACATCGGGAAGGAGCGCAACCAGCCATCGGCCATGGCCGTCCGGTGCAGGGCGCTGCCCTCACCGGTGACGGCCACCGTGTGGGCGGCGAAGCGCAGGCCGGCCCGCCCGTAGGCCGCCCGGGCCTCGAGCATGCCGTTGCGGGTCTCCGGGGTGCCGCCGGACTTCGAGATCACCAGCACCAGCGTGCGCCCGAGGTTTCCGTCCAGGGCCGCCAGCACCTGGTCCATGCCGTCGGGGTCGGTGTTGTCGAAGAAGTACGGGCGGAGCCGGTCCGTCGCGGGATGGCCCAGCGCCTTGGCGACGAATTGCGGGCCGAGGGCCGAGCCGCCGATCCCGATCACCAGGAGGTTCTGGAAGGCCCCGGACTCCCCCGCCAACACCCCGGAATGCACCTGCCCGGTGAACTCGGCGATGGCCGAGAGGGTCTCCTCGATGGCCCGGGTGATTTCG
>JBIKMQ010000367.1:0-3654 GCA_044359215.1 Candidatus Chromulinivoraceae bacterium | reverse complement strand
CCGTCGTGTCCGGATCGGTGAACCTCAGCGACCGGGCCACCGGGTGGGTGGCGAACCGGGGGAACACCTGGGCGATGGTCTGCCCGGCGCTTTGCCGGGAGGTGACCGCCACCAGTTCAGCATGCGGGTGGCGGAGCAGCAGGCGGACGAGTTCCTCGCCGGAGTAGCCGGAGGCTCCGACGATGGCGACGCGGATGGATCGTGGACTGGAGGTCATGGTCTCTTCGGGGTGATGCCGCCCTGACGGGCATCGGCGACATGCTGGGACAAGGGGAGGGCCCGAGGCCATCCCGGAATCCGCGACGAGGGGTGCCAGGCCGGGGCGATGTCGGGTCGTCGGCTCCCGGGGTCCGGTGGGCGTCGGGGTGGGGGAGGTGTGGCGGGGACAACAAAAAGCCCCGCCGGTGATCCGACGGGGCTTTTGCGGTGACACCGGGAATCCCGGCGTCGGTCCGGATCAGCGCTTGCTGAACTGGAAGCGCTTGCGGGCGCCGGGCTGGCCGTACTTCTTGCGCTCCTTCATGCGCGGGTCGCGGGTCAGCAGGCCGTCGGCCTTGAGGAGCGGGCGCAGGGCCGCGTCGGCCTCGATGAGGGCACGCGCGATCCCGTGGCGGACCGCACCGGCCTGGCCGATCGGGCCGCCGCCGTCGACATTCACGGAGACGTCGAACTTGCCGGAGGTCGCGGTGGTCACGAAGGGCTGCTGGACGGCCATCCGCTGGGACTCGAGCGGGAAGTACACCTCGAAGGCGCGGCCATTGACGAGGATCTTGCCGGATCCGGCGCTGATGCGGACGCGGGCCACGGAGGTCTTCCGGCGGCCGGTCCCGAGGAATTCGTTGGTATTCGACATGGTGGGGAAGGGGAAGTTCAGCCTGGTGGGGCGGATGGGCGTTCTTTGGGCCGGGGTCTTGTCAGCCGGCGTACTTCATGTCGCGGGGTTCCTGGGCCGCGTGGGGGTGGTTGGAGCCGGGATAGACCTTGAGCTTGGTCAGGAGCTGGTCGCCGAGGCGGTTCTTCGGGAGCATGCCCTTGACGGCGTGCATCACGAGGCGCTCGGGGTGCGCGGCGCGCACCTGCGAGACCGAGCGGTACTTCTCGCCACCCTTCCAGCCGGAGTACGACATGAACAGCTTGTCGGACTCCTTCTTGCCGCTGAGGGCGACCTTCTCGGCATTGATGACGACCACGAAGTCACCGGCATCGAGGTGGGGGGTGAACACGGGCTTGTCCTTGCCACGCAGAGCGTCGGCAACTTGGACGGCGAGGCGGCCGAGGATGGCGCCGTTGGCGTCGATCACACGCCACGCGCGGCGCTGCACATCGACTTTGGGCAGATAGGTCTTCATCAAGTATCCGGGAATCAAATATCCGAAGGTTCCGAAAAGGAGCGGCGTTTTTATCAGGGGCTGGGCGAGCGTCAATGCCCGATTTCAGCAGGAGAGTTTCCGCGGGCCTCACGATGGCCCTTCGGCAGAGGATCCGGACGGGTGGGCGGCCGGCGGAACCGGGGCTAAAAGCGCCTCTCCCCGGCTCGGCCCCCCGGGAGGCTGCTGGGGAACCTCCCGCGATTGTCCTGCAGCCTTGGCTTGACCCGCCGGGGTGATGTGGTTGCATCCGCGTGCGATGAACAAGTTCTTGACCGTCTCCGCGCTGCTGATCGGCCTGGCCGGTGTCTCCGGCTGCTACCGGACCCAGGAAGGCCGGGTGAAGGTCGGCGTCCCTTTCTCCACCGACACCATCGAGAGCCGCTATGAGCGGCCCGTCGTCCAGCTGTTCGAGGCGGCCAAGGCCACCCTCGGCTACAACGGCACGATCACCTCCGAGGATGTCGTCCGCAAGACCCTCACGGCCCAGGTGGAAAACCGCACGCTCTGGGTCCGCGTGGAGGAACTCGAGCCGAACGCCAGCCGCATCCTGGTGCAGGCGCGCCAGTCGAATGGCAAGGGCGACATCATCCTCGCCAGCGAGATCGACAAGCAGATCGCCCTCAGGCTCCGCTGAGGTCGCCAGGCCACGTCAGCGCGCCGGCTATCCGCACGCGCCCTCCCATGTCCGAGGTCCCGAAGTCGCCGGCGTCACGGCCCGATGCCGGTGAGGCGACGGGCATTGCCCCGGGCGATGGGGTGATCCGGAGCCCGGGACCGGACCATGACCTGGTCATGTCCCTCGCCTTGGCGGCGTGCTGTGGCATCGCTGCCGGCGTGGCCGGCGCCTTTTTCCTGACGGCCCTCGATGCCGTCACCTCCCTGCGCTGGCGGTTCCCGTGGCTTCTGTGCCTGCTGCCGGTGGCCGGGGTGGCCACCGTCCAGGCCTACCGGGCCTGCGGGAGGGGTGCTGAGCGAGGCACCGCGCTGGTCTTGGATGCCGTCCGGGACCCAGGCATCCGGGTTCCGGGCGTCCTGGCACCGATGATCCTGGGGGCGACGCTCCTGAGTCACCTGTGCGGCGGTTCGGTCGGCCGCGAGGGCACCGCCGTGCAGATGGGAGCCTCGCTGGGGGAGACGATCCGGCGGCGGTTCTTCGCCGCGGCCAACGATCCCGCCGCCGCCCTGCTGGCCGGTGTGGCCGGCGGTTTCGGTGCGGTGTTCGGAACCCCCTGGGCGGGTGCCCTGTACGCGGTCGAACTGCCGCTCGTCGCCGGGTTCCGCTGGTCCCAGGCCATCCCCTGCCTGGTGGCGTCGTGGTGCGGTCATGCCACCTGCACGGTCCTTGGAGTCCGGCACACGCCCTATGCGGGGTTGCCCATGGGGGATCCGCTCGACGGATCCCGGATCCTGGGGTGGGTCATCGCCGGGCTGGTGTTCGGTCTTGCGGCGCGGGCCTTCGTGGCCTGCCTGCGCGGTTGGGGCCGGGCCTATGGCCGCCTTCCGGGGGCGCACGGCAGGCTCTCGGGATGGATCCGACCCGTCGCGGCCGCCGGAGCCGTGATCGCGATGGCCGCCCTGCTGGGAACCGATGCCTACCTCGGGCTGGGGGTGACCGGCCGTCTGCCGACCGATCCGTCGATCGTCCGCAGCTTCGATCCCGGTGGCGTGACGAGCTGGAGCTGGTTCTGGAAGCTCCTGTTCACGACCGCGACCCTCGCCGGTGGGTTCAAGGGCGGTGAGGTGACGCCGATCTTCTTCATCGGCGCGGCCCTCGGGCAGACGGTGGCGACCCTCACGGGATGGCCCGTGGGCGAGTTCGCCGCACTGGGATTCATCGCCGTGTTCGCCGCCGCCGGTCACACGCCCTGGACCTGCGCGGTGCTCGGCTGGGAGCTCTTCGGGCCCGGGATCATCATCCCCGGACTGGTGGCCGTGCTGGTGGCCGATGCGGTGGCGACCGGTGCCGGACTCCATGCCCACCGGACCCGGTCGGCGTTGGTCGACCGGGTGGCCCGCTGGTGGACCGCCTGGCCGGCCCGACGGACGGGGCCACGGGACCCTTGACCCGGCCCGGCGGTCAAAGGTCGTGCAGCTCGAACTCGTGGAGCTTGCGGTGGAGCGTGCGCCGGCTCACGCCGAGCTTCCTGGCCGCCTCGGTCCGGTTGCCGTCGCACTCCCGGAGTGCATGGATGATCAGCTGCTTCTCGGCCTCGCGGAGCGACAGCCGGCCGGAGGCCGGGGCGACCGGCACGGTCGAAGCGCAAGGCCCCGGCTCGCCCAGCGG
>JBIKMQ010000366.1:0-3668 GCA_044359215.1 Candidatus Chromulinivoraceae bacterium | reverse complement strand
CCGCGCCCGGAGGGCATCAGTTTCCCGGACAAGTACGATACGGTGCCCGACGTCTACGCAGCGTTCATCAAGGCGCTGGTGGAGGTCGAGGCGGTGCACATCAACGTCTGGAATGCGGACAAGGAGGATTGGGTCCGGGGGCTGCTGACGGAACGCAATACTCCGCTGAAGCGGGTGAGTTTCCACCACTTCCCCGCCTACGAACCCTGGTGCCGGGATCACGGACCGATCTTCCTGGTCAGGGATGATGGGGGATCCAGGGATCGCGCGGTCGTGGACTGGGATTACAATGCCTGGGGAGGAAAATACCCCCCATTCGACTTGGATGATGCGGTGCCACGTCATGTCGCGGCGCTACGAAATCTGCCGCTGTTCTCGCCCGGGATGATCCTTGAGGGAGGTTCCATCGAGGTGAACGGCGCAGGCACGCTGTTGACCACCGAGGCATGCCTGCTCAATCCGAACCGGAATCCTGATCTGGACCGGGATCAGATCGAGGCGCGCTTGCGGGACTTCCTCGGGGTCCGCCAGGTCCTTTGGCTGGGTGATGGGATCGTGGGAGACGACACCGATGGGCACATCGATGACATCGCGCGATTCACCGATTCCAACACCATCGTGACGGTGGTCGAGGAGGACCCGTCGGATGCCAACTACGGGCTGCTTCAAGACAACCTCCATCGACTTCGCTTGATGAAGGATCAGGATGGCCGCCCGCTGAGGATCGTCGAACTGCCGATGCCCGGGGTGGTTGAACACGAGGGCCAACGTCTGCCGGCCAGCTATGCGAACTTCTACATCGCCAATGGCCGGGTGTTGGTGCCGACCTATCGACACGCCAACGACGCCAGGGCGCTTGACCTCCTGCGTCCGCTGTTCCCGGACAGGGAGGTCATCGGGATCGATTCGACGGAGTTGATCTGGGGCCTCGGATCATTCCATTGCATATCGCAGCAGGAACCCGCAGGGGGGCGTCCGCCTCAGGGATAGCCCGAAATCCAAAATGCGCCCGGGTGGCTGTCGCCCGGGTCGCCATCCGGAAGGCCCTAGGATCAGGGACCTTTCAGTGATGGTTCCCTGCCCGCGCCCGTTCACTCACCACCGGACGCGACAGGCGACCCTCGGGGGCAGGTCCGGAGCAGGTCCGAAGCAAGTCCGGGATCCTTCGCTCAACGGGCGCCGACGGCACCGCCTTGGGACCACCGCACCGGCGAAGGAGTGGTGGCCGTCCGCGCGGCACCACTCCCGACCGGTAGCGAGACCGGACGCTGCCCTTGGGCCCACCCGAGTCCCTGACCGGTGCGGGCGCCAGGGACCGACGGGGCGGCCACCAGGCCGCGACCTCCACCCTGAATGCCCTGGAGACCACCGGGGACGGTTGCCAGGGCCGGATTCACCGGATTCAGCGGCAGCCCGCCGGCCGCAAAGAACTGGGATGCCGTCTGCCCGGCCACCAAGGTGGGGGTCCGCCGGGTCACGCCGCGGATGCCTTGCGCCCAACCGGAGCCCGCCACAACCAAACCGAGGCCTACTCCAACGATCCACGATCCATTCATGGAGACGGACGTACACCTGGCTCCCCGGATTGCAAGCGGTTTTTCGCATCAGGTCTTCCGGCGTTCAGGCAGGTTGCGACCCGGAGCTCGCACCCCGGGATCCACCGAAGGACCACCCGATCCTTCGCGGGATGCCGCTGGAACCTCCGTTCGCCGGGCAATCCTGGGCCATGGTGCCCCGAGGTGAACCTGCGATCCCAAGAATCGATTCTCGTGACCGTTCGACCTCAATCGATCGCACGCCGGGCCGCCTCGAACACGTCCTTCACCGGAACACCGGCCATGGCCGCGACACCGCGGCAGGATTCATACTCAGGTGCCGCCTGGACCACCTGGCCATCCAGCAACCCCCGCTTGACCTGCACCGAGCCGAACGGGGTCTTCACCACGATGTGATCACGCCGCAGCTTGCGCCGCTGGGCGGTCGTCCGTCGCACCCCGAAGGCCGAGGTTTCG
The DNA here is from genome assembly GCA_044359215.1 of Candidatus Chromulinivoraceae bacterium. Taxonomy (GTDB): domain Bacteria; phylum Verrucomicrobiota; class Verrucomicrobiia; order Limisphaerales; family UBA9464; genus SXXZ01. The sequence continues at coordinate 1,656 of JBIKMQ010000366.1, read as the reverse complement.
ACGAGAAGGAATTCGGTGAACCGATCGGCATCGGCCAGATCACAAAGCAGGCTCAGGAGAACCCCGGGGCGTTGCTTCTTCATCTGAATGGGAGTGTGGAACGCGTCGAGAGCCCCCAACCGGAGAGCCTTCTCAAGCACATGACCGAGAATCTCCCCGGAGATGTCGTCGAGGTTGGTCTCCAACACCGACACCTGGTCGATCTCCCAGTCGTGCTTGGTCGAAGTCTCCGGACCATCTCCAAGGAGGACCCTCAAGACGTTGGGCCGGGTCTTGTTGTCACGGGTCCCCAGCCCGTAGCCGATGCGGCGGGCCTGAACCTCCGACATTGGCCCGAATGTCTCGGCAAACTCGGCAAGGATCGCCGCACCGGTCGGAGTGACCAGTTCATGGGGTTCCTCGCACTGGGTTACCCCGATGCCTCGGGCGCCGAGGATCTCCAGGGTTGCGGTGGTCGGAATGGGGAACCGGCCGTGGGCGCAGTTCACGAACCCCGTGCCCTCGACCACGGGACCGCTGGTGACGCAGGGGCGCCCAAGCTGCTCAAGACAGATGGCCGCGCCGACGATGTCGACGATGGAGTCCACCGCTCCCACCTCATGGAAGTGGACCGACTCCGGCGGCAACCCATGCACCTTGCCTTCGGCCACGGCAACCCGACGGAACACGGAGATCGCCTTGGCCTTCACCCAGTCCGACAAGGCACTGGACTCGATGAGCTGCCGGATGGTGGCAAACGTCCGCTCATGCCCGTGCTCATGCCCGTGCTCATGCCCGTGCTCATGCCCGTGCCCGTGTTCGTGTTCGTGCCCGTGCCCGTGTTCGTGTTCGTGTTCGTGTTCGTGTTCGTGTTTGTGGCCGTCCAGATGCACATCGAACTTCACCCCTTCGATCGATGACTTGCGACGCCGCGATGCATGCAAGTGGTAGCCGCCCATCCGCAGTTTGCCCAACTCGCGTTCCAGTTCCCGGAAATCGACACCAAGGTCCAACAGGGCCCCGATGAACATGTCGCCGCTGATCCCGCTGAAAATGTCGAGATGAAGATGGTTCACGGCCAGAGACCCTGCCCCATGAGCGCCCAGGAATCAGGCCGAATCCACCGAGCCACCCCCAACCCCACGACACCCGGCCAGCCGGGACATGGATTGCACGGCTTGGCCACGGCGCCGCTCGCGGCTTCCGTCACGGGGGCTCGGGGGAAATCACCGGCGCGGCCGGTCGGCCATCGCGAAAATCTGCCGTCGCTCGGCTGGCGAGACCTCCCGCCACTGGCCGGCCGGCAGGTCTCCGAGCTCGAAAGTCCCGATCCGGACCCGGACCAGGCGCAGCGTCGGATGGCCCACGGCCGCGGTCATCCGCCGCACCTGCCGGTTCTTGCCCTCGCACAACTCGAGGGCGATCCAGCAGTCGGGCACCGACTTCCGGAAGCGGATCGGCGGCTGCCGCGGAGGCATCACCGGCTGGGGATCCAGGCACCAGGCCCTCGCCGGGAGGGTCCGGTGTCCCTGGATCAGCAGCCCCGTCTCCAGGGCACAGAGGGCGGGTGCCTCCGGGATGCGCTCCACCTGCACCCAATAGGTCCGACGGTGTCCCGCCTCGGGATCCAGCAGGCGGTGGTTCAGTCCCGACTCATCGCTGAGCAGCAACAATCCC
>JBIKMQ010000009.1:0-12996 GCA_044359215.1 Candidatus Chromulinivoraceae bacterium | reverse complement strand
GGATGTAGGGAGGGTTGGAGACGATCAGGTCGAGGCCCGAGAAGTCGGATTCCCCGAGGCTGAACACATCCCGGTGGAGGAATCCGATCCCTTCGAACCCAAGGCGCCGGGCATTGGAACGGGCCACCCGCAGCGCCGGCTCCGAGGCGTCGATGGCCCGGACGGCAACCCCGGGAACCGAGGCCATTGCGATCGCCAAGCATCCGGAACCCGTGCCGATGTCGAGCGCTTGCAGCGTTCCCGGGCCGGGACCTGACGGGGACTTCCGGAGCCATTCCCGGGCCCTGAGGGCCAGCACCTCGGTTTCCGGCCGGGGCACGAGCACGTCCGGGGACACCTCCAGCTCCCACTCCAGGAACGGGGCCGTGCCCATCAGGTGCTGGAGGGGCACACGACGGCGACGGCCCGCGACCCACGACTGCAGCTGAAGAAGATCCTGGGCCGGGATTTCCTGGTCGCCCCGCAACCGCAATTGGACCGGGCTGAGCCCGGTCAGGCGCCAGAGCATCCAGCCCGCCTCGGCCTCCCCGGAATCGATCCCGGCGGCTCCGAGGGTGCCGGCGATCCACGACAAGGCCTCCCGAACAGTCACCCCATCAAACTCTCCCTCCACCCCCGGCGTGTCGAGCCCCCAAAGGGGTCGGTCCTCACTTTTGACACAAATTCCCCTGCCACCGTTTACCCACCCGCCTTCCGCACCGAAGCCCCCGACCGTACGGACGGAAGATCCGACCGCACCCCAGCTCCAGGCGTGCCTTCCGGGCGGGCACAGGGCAGGCTGACCTGCATGTCCGCGTTTCTCCGGCTGTGCCGGTTCCTGTGCTTCCTGACGATCCTGCCCGCGACACGATCGACGGCGGCGCCTCCCCCAGGACCAGGGTCGGTGGGGCGGATGGTGTCGGTACCGGCGATCCTGGGGCAGGCCGGGGCCGGCCTGCCCACCACCTGGGGCCAGGAGGACGGCTGGGTGGCGCCCGCGTGGTACCGGTTGGCGATTCCCGCCGGGACCGATGCGACCGAGGTCGAACAACAGCTCGGCCGGGCACTGGAGGCCCTGCCCCACCTGTTCCTGGACCTTGACCAAGAGGACCTCTACGGCCGGGAGAAGGGACTCTACCTGCACACCCAGGAATCGGGCGACGCCTGGGAGCGGCCCGTGGAGGTCACCTGGCGCAGCTCCGCCACGGGACCGGGCTTCCAGGTCCGGGCCGGGCTGCGGATCCAAGGTGGCTGGAACCGCCGGCCCAAGGAGTCGCCAAAGCATTCCTTCCGCGTGGTGTTCCGATCGCGCTACGGCCAGGGGGCGCTCAAGGATCCGCTCTTTCCGGGACACCCGGGAGGGCTCGACCAGTTCATCCTGCGGGCTGGCAACAACCACTCGTGGCTGCACTGGGACGGCAAGGAACGGCGCAGCGCCGACTTCCTCCGCGACCCATGGATGCGGGCGACGCATGCGGTGATGGGCCACCCGGCGGCCCGGAGCCGACCGGTGCACCTGCACCTCAACGGTCTCTACTGGGGGGTCTACGACCTGTGCGAGCGGCCCGATGCCGGGTTCGCGGCCCGGACCTGGGGCGGATGGCCCGGGGACTTCGACGCCCGCAACGCCGACAAGGTGCTGTCCGGGGACAAGGTCGCCTGGGACCAACTGTTGGCCCTGGCCAACGCCGGGATCACCAACGCGGCCAGCGAGGCGGCGCTGCGGGCCCAACTCGACATCCCGGCCTTCATCGACTTCATGCTGCTGAATCTCTACGGGGCCAATGCCGACTGGGACCGCTCCTCCAACTGGTACGCGGCCCGCCGACGCCAGCCACCGGAGCCGTGGCGGTTCTTCGTCTGGGATGGCGAACGGACCCTCGAGGACCCCGCCGACAACCGACTGGACGACGACGACGACCAGTCGCCCAAGCGGCTGTTCCAGAACTTGCGCCAGTCGCCGGCCTTCCGGCAGGAATTCGCCACCCGGGCCCGCCGTCATCTGGCCCCGGGGGCCGCCCTGTCGGCCGACGCGGCCGCGGCGCGGTACCGATCGCTGGCCCTGCGACTGGAGCCGGCGCTTTTCGCCGAGGCGCTGCGCTGGGGCGACTACCGCAACGGCGTCCACCGCTACAAGGAGGGCCCCTACGAGACGTACACGGTCGAGGGCCACTGGAAACCCGAGGTCGACCGGATCATCCACCGGTACTTCCCGGCCCGCGTCGAGGCCTTCAAGGCCCAGCTCCGGGAGGCCGGCCTGTACGAACCCTGAGGCCGCCCGCGAGGCCGGGAACCCGGGACTCAAGACGTCCCGGGGCCTCCCGATCCGAGACACGAGGCGAGGACGGCGAGATCCCAACGGGGGACCGGGATGACCGGCACCCCCCACCCTGGGCTCAATCCTCGCTGAAGAGGTACTCGAGGTCGTCCTTCGAGAGGTTGCTGGCGAAGCCTTCCTCGCCCAATACGTCGGCGATGGTGGCCGACTTGCGCTGTTGGAGGTCCCAGATCTTCTCCTCGACGGTGCCGGGTGTGATGAGCCGGTAGGCCATCACCGTCTGGGTCTGTCCGATGCGGTGCGACCGGTCGATGGCCTGGGCCTCGACGGCCGGGTTCCACCACGGGTCGTAGAGCACCACGTAGCTGGCGTTGGTGAGGTTGAGACCCGTGCCCGCCGCGCGCAGCGAGAGCAGGAAGACGCAAGGCTCGGGGTCGGCCTGGAAGGCGTTGACCACCTCCATGCGGCCCTTGGTCTCGCCGGTGAGGATGTGCGTCTTGATGCCCCGCTCGCGGCAGGCGGCCTCGAGCAGCTTGAGCATCTCCACGAACTGCGAGAACAGCAGGATCTTGTTGCCGGAGGCCAGGATCGGCTCGAGCAGCTCGAAAAGCGTCTCGGTCTTGCCCGACACGCAGTCGTTGCCCACGAGCCGGGGATGGCAGCAGATCTGGCGCAGGCGGGTGAGCGCGGCCAGAACGTGCATCTTCGACTTGGCCACGCCCTTCTCCTGCATCGTCTTCATGACCTGCTCGCGGCTGCGGCGCAGCTCGGCGAGGTAGAGCTTGCGCTGGTCGTCGTCGAGCTCGCAGTCGCGGCGTTCCTCGATGCGGTCGGGCAGGTCCTTGGCCACCTGCTTCTTCACGCGGCGCAGCATGATGGGGCGCAGCTTGGCGCTGAGGCGCCGGCGCTTGGCCGATCCGTCCCATTCGGGTCCGTCACCCTTGGCCTCGTAGGACTCGTTGAAGTTCTGCTGGTTGCCCAGGTAGCCGGGCTGCGAAAAGTCGACGATGCTCCAGAGGTCGAGCATGCGGTTCTCCAGCGGGGTGCCGGTGAGGGCCAGCCGGTGATCCGCCTCGATCTCCTTCACCGCGACCGTGACCTGGGCGGTGGGGTTCTTGATGAACTGGGCCTCGTCGAGCACCAGGGCCCGGAAGCGGAACTTGCCCAGCTCCTCCAGGTCGCGCCGCAGGATGGCGTAGTTGGTGACGACCAGGTCGGCATCGGGGATCTGCTTGCGCAGGTTGTGCCGCTGCTGGCCCGACTGGAGCACCAGCACCTTGAGATTGGGGGCGAACTTCTCGGCCTCGCGGCGCCAGTTGTGAAGCACCGAGGCCGGACAGAGCACCAGCGAGGGCTTCTTGTCCTTCTTCGGGGCGTTCTCGTGGAGCCAGGTCAGCCATGCGAGCGTCTGGAGGGTCTTCCCGAGGCCCATGTCGTCGGCGAGGATGCCCCCGAGGCGCAGCCGAGTGAGGTTGGCCAGGAAGTTGAAACCGTCCTGCTGGTACGGGCGCAGCTCGGCGCAGATGCTCTGCGGCAACGCGGTCCCGGGCACCCCCTTGAAGTTGGCCAGCTTGGCCCGCAGCTCGGCCACCGCCTTGTTGGCCCCGAGCCCGTCGAGGGTCGTCTCGTCCAGTTGGGTGGCGTGGATGAGCGAGGTCTTCTGGGTGTCGGCCGACAGGCCGTCGAGGCCGAGCGTGGCGGCCGTCTCGTGGGCCTTGCGGTTGGCGTCGATGTCGAGCTCGACCCATCCGCCGTCGGGAAGCTTGACGAAGCGCGAGGTCGCCGAGGCCAGGCGCTCGAGGTCGGCCTTGGAGAGCTTCATGCCCTCGGCCTCCCATTCGGCGCTCACCGCCAGCCAGTCGATGCCCGAGCCCTTGAGCACCAGCTTGGGCTTCACCAGCCGGCGGTTGAGGAAGAGCCGCTGGAAGCTCGGGTTGCCGAGGTAGTCGGCCTCCTTGGGGCGGTCGACCCAGGCGGAGGCCAGTTGCGAGAGGCAATGCTCATTGGCGTCCAGCACCCACAACCCGGGCTCCGGCGTGAACCAGTCGGCCCTCTGGAGCCAGTGGATGGCGGGCTGGAGCCGTGGATCGTCCAAGAGCTCGGGCCGGTGCTCGCCTCCCGGCCGCTCGACCACCCTCGACCACTCGTGGCCGTTCCACTGCCATTCGGAACGATCCTTCTCGCTGATGGCCAGCAGACGGACGCGGACAACCTCGTCGGCCAGCTCGAAGGTGAACTGCGGTCGCGCGGCATGGGTCTCGCACAGCTCGCTCCAGTTGGCATTGGGCTGCTCCGAGGCCTGGGTCCGGCGCAGTTCGGTCAGGAGCCGCTGGGAAAGCCGCTTCACCGGCACCACCGGGCGGTTGGCCCACGGGCCCAGGAGGCTGGCCGGCGGCGCATGGCGCAGCACAAGGAACTCGTGGTCCACCAGGACCAGGGGCGGCTCGCCCACGAAGAACCGGCACTCCGGCAGCGGTCGGGTCGATCCGTCGGGCAGCGACAGCACGTGGGTGAAGCTCATCTCCCCGTCGAGGGTCTCGAGACGCGGCTTCAGCTCGGCGACCCGCCCCACGAATCCCAGGCTCGCAGCCTGGCCTAGCAGCTCAAGGCGGTTGCCATGGGCCCATTTGGCCAGCCAGATCAGCAGGTCGGGCCCGTCGAGCACCATGACCTCGCCTTCGGGCACCTTCTCGGACCAGTGGCCGTGCAGCCAGTCGATGACCTGCCAGTCCTCGGCCGGGAACAGCTCGGCCTCGTGCGCCGCCCGGGTGCGCAGGTCGCAGAGGTCGGAGACGTGGCGCTCCTTCTCGCCGGAACGCGAGCGGAACAGGAAGAAATGCACCACCAGGCGCCACTGGTTGACACTTTCGTCATCCCGGCGCGGCTCACAGACAACCCTCAGGGCGGCCCGGGGCGAGTCGAGGTGGCTGTGGTTCGGCGGGAACAGCCAGTTCTCGAGCTCCTGCACGAAGCCCGTTTCCTTCTCGGTCTGCTCGACGGCCGCGAATTTCTCGAAGTTGGCATACTGGAGCAGCTCGGTCGGCAGCGACCGGTTGTTGCGCAGGAAGAGCATCGCCACCTCCTCCAGGCGCGGCCTGCCGGTCGAGGACTGCATGCGGGGCCACCACTCGGACTGCCCGAAGTCCTTGCGGCTCAGGGAGAGCTTCTCCAGGTAGTCGTCCAGCAGCAGGAATGCCCGTTGCGGATCGGTGCAGGCGGCGAAGAGCTTCAGCACATTCTCCCGCTCGGCCACCTTCTCCTTCGAGTCGGCCAGCTCGCGTCGCAGGTCGGCGAAGGAGCCGTAGGTCGTGTTGAGCACCTTGTGGTGCGCGTCGTATTTGGAGCTGGCCGCCGACTTGACCACGGGTGCCGCCTTCCTCGCTGTTCTCGCCATGTGTTTTTTCGGAGTCGCGACGGATCGGATCCATCACGTCCCCAAGGTTGTCCACAACAGACGCCTTTGCGGTCAATAGGAATCCCCGCACCGTGAAACCGGGCCGGACGCGGCCCCGAAACGCCGGCTTGACGGGGCCCGGAGATCCGTGGAAACGCGCCCGGAACGCGGCGGTCGCCGGTTCGGACCGGTTCCGTCAACGTTTGTCAACGACGCGATGCCATCGATCGGTCTCCGTCGGCAGGGCCACCCGCGAGCCGTCGGCACGGACCCACTCGGCCCCCGACACGGCGCCGGAGGACCCGAGGCCGAAGTGCGCCTGCAGGTCCGACTGGGACCGGTACCCATCCCCCTGCACCCACCAGTGGCGGCGCACCCCGTCCGGGGTGGTCACCTCGACCCGCGACCCCGGGGCGGGCGACTCGAGCCGGAAGCCGATCCATCGGCCGGGCCCGGGCGTGGTGTTGCGGAGGATCAGCAACCGTTGGCGCGGGACGGGCCATTGCTCGTAGGTGGTGACCGCCAGGTCCATCCGGCCGTCGCCGTCGAGGTCGGCGGCGACGGCATTGCGGCAGTCCTCGGTCACGGCCACCCCGAGGATCCAGGCGTTCTCGGTGAAGGTGCCCGGGGAGGTCTGGGTGAACATCCGGTTGGCCTGCCATCCACCATAGGACTGGCGGGCAGCCCGCCGGCGCTCGTTGGCCTGCATGAAGTAGAGCAGCGTCGCTGGATCCGGGGTGGATCGACCGACATGGATGTCGTGCTGCCAGAACTGCCGCTCGAAGTCCGACCGGCTCTCGAAGGTCTCATGGCCATTGACGAGGTGGAGGTCCTCGAGGCCGTCGTTGTTCCAGTCGAGCAGGGCCACACCCCACGCCCAACCTGCCCGGCGCAGTCCCTCCGACAGCGGGCTGAACCGCAGCCCCCCCCCGGCAGTCCCCGTGAAGAGCCGGTTGCCGTAGGTCATCGGGGCCCGATGGGCCGCATGCCCGGGAACGTCCGGACGGCCCAGACCGAGACTGTCCAGTTGCGAGGCCACGGGCGAATCCATCCCCACCATGAGCACGTCGGGCAACCCGTCCCGGTCGGCATCCCAGACGGCATGGGACATTCCGAAGCCGAACCGGTTGTCTCCCAGCCCCGGGGTGACGTCGGAGAAGCGCCCACGACCGTCGTTGAGGAACAGGTCAAGGCCGGCGAAATCGCTGACCTGCACCAGGTCCAGGTCGCCGTCGCCGTCGACATCGAGCCAGGAGGCGCTGTAGGCACGGCGATGGCGCCTTGGGCCCAGGCCGGCGGCCTCGGTCACGTCCGTCCACCGGTCCCCGCCGTCGTTGCGCAGCAGGTGGGCCGGAAACCCGTCATTGGCATCGTAATAGGGAGTGGGGAACTGTCCCTGGACATACGGCAGGCGGTATTGGGTCAGCCAGAGGTCGAGGTCGCCGTCGCCATCGATGTCGCCCGCGCCGAGGGACTGCGGGTGCCGCAACCTGGCCGGGGCCGTCCAGACCTGCCGCCACGACCCGTCCGTCCGTCGGACCCTCAGGCCGGAGCCGTCGGCGACCGCCAGGTCCGCGGCCCCATCCCCGTCGAGATCGGCGCGGACCGCCGCCACGACGCGGTCCGGCGGACCCGACCCCGAGGGCTCCCACGACCATCCCGGACCGGACCTCACGGCCCGCACCCCGGCCCCCACGAGGTGCAGGGCCCACCCTTGGCCGGAAGGCTCCAGCACCAGGGGGTCGGTGAACAGGCCGACCCCATTGGTGGGGATCGGCAGGTCGGCCCAGCGCTGGAAGACCGGACGGCCGGAGAGGGTTTGCGGCAGGCCGGCCAGCCGGTGCTCCAGCAGCCGGGGAGGCTGGCCGTCGGTCCAGTCGGCCTCCACGGAGAATCGGGCCGTCCAGACCGGGCGGTTCCCGGGCTCCCCCGGCGGCCCCTCGAGGACAACCTCTCCCTCCAGCTCAACGGTCCATGCCGCCGGTTTCGTGCCGGAGGCGGCCGGCGGACGGGCCCGCAGGAGCCTCAGTTGCAACCACGTCAGCGAATGCCCCGCCGGAACCCCGAGGCGTCGGGACAGGCCCGGAAGGCCACAGGCCTCCAGATCGCCCGACGCGGACGCCCGCTCCACGCCGGCGACGACCGCCTGCTCGATGCGGACAACCGGCTCGGCGGCACTCCAGAGCGTGCGCCGGGCCTGCTCCTCGGCATCCCGCAGCGCGAGGAAGCGCCGGGCGGCCGCATCGGCCTCGGCCTCGCGCCGCTGCGTCGGCGACGGTGGATCGCCCAGCCGTCGCAAGGCCGCCAGGCCACCCATCAGGAGCAGCACCACGAGCAGGATCACCGTCCGCCGAGTCATGGAAACAAAAGGGGCGTCCGGGTGGTCCGGACGCCCGCCTTCGGTGGGTCTTCAGACGCCTGGGATCAGCGCTGGTTGATGAGCCGCGACAGGTTGTTCCAGGCCTCGCGGGCGGCGGGCTCGGAGTTGGCCGCGGCCATGAGTTCATCCTGCAGTTGCAGCATGCGGGTGCGCTTGTCGTCGGGGATCGGGCGCATCGCACGGATGCGGACGACCTCGGCGACGACCTGGTCCCAGTTGCGCTGGGCCTCGGCCGGGGCAGTCGGGGCCGCGGCGGCGGCAGCCGGAGCGCCGGCATCCGCGGCGGCGGCGGCACCGGCTGCCGGAGGCGGCGGGGTCGTCGAGGCGGAATCGTCCTCCGCCTTCTTGGAACAGGCGGCCGTCAGGCCCAGGGCGAGGATCAGCAGGCAGGGATACTTCACGTTCATGTCAGTTGAGGAAGGGCCGGCCAAGGGAATCCCCCGGGGCCGGCCCGGTCGGGTCACTTGTAGGCGGGACCGATCCAGACGTGGTTGTTCTCATCCCGTGGCGACATGGCCCTCAGGCCCGCAGGCATGCCCTGCGGCGTGCCGCCGCCCATGATGGTGAAGTCGTTGAAACGGATGAAATTGGCGCTGCCATCCATCCGGCCGATGGCCGACTGGCCACCCCAGTTCTGGTTCAGGACCGCGCGACGATAGGCCGAGGCACGGTGCCGCTGGGAGATGCCCTCGGTGGGCTGGTTGCCCGCGTCGTTGAACAGGAAGGGATCCTGCTCGGCGGTCTCCCAGAACAGGATGTCCAGCGGGCGAAACGCCGACTGCTTGCGCGCCCGACCCTGGTCGAACCCGGGCAGGGTGCCGAGGTCGATGATGCAGCCGTTGAAGGTGTAGCTTGTGATCTTGACGCTGCGACCGGCCCATTCGGCCTTCTTGGAAGATCCCACCTCGGTGAGGTCCTTCGGGCAGAAGAGCACCTTCGGGGTGGAAAGGAAGCGACCGAGCTGCCCCATCATGAAGAAGGGCTGCTGGGCCAGCGACCGCGATCCGGCACTGAGCGGCAGTTTGTTGTCACCCGCCGCGTCGGGGATGGTCGCTGGGACCGCCTGGCCCGGCGTCGAGGAGGCGGCGCTGCCGTCATTCACCGCCGAATACGCCCAGCCGGTCCGGCAGCCGGTCAAGCCCCAGGTCGGACCCGGGAGGTCGTCCTGGTTGTCCAAGGCAAACATGTGGGTGCTGAGCATGATCTGCTTGCAGCCGTTGAGGTCGGTGGTCGCCAGGGCCTTGTCCTTGGCCTTGGAAAGGGCCGGCAACAGCATGCCGGCAAGGATCGCGATGATGGCGATCACCACGAGCAGTTCGATGAGGGTGAAGCCGCCACGGCGATGCCACCGAGGCCGGTTCAGGGATGCTGGGTAGGAGTTCATGATGGCTACGGGTTACAAAAGACTCAAAGGGTTCGGCCCGGATGAAGCGGGTCTCGGGACGTATCGTCAACGTCCGAGTTCCCAGGTGTGCATCCCGGTCCCGTCCTTGGGGCGTTTTGCGGGCCGGGCGCCCTCATGGGACCGCCCATCGATCCCTGCAGATCAAAGCCATGCCGCAGGATCGGGCTCCGGGAAGCCGTCGCCTGGCAACGCCGGATCCATGCCGTGTCCGGTCGGCGCCCACCGGCCGGACAGCACCCGATCGGCGAGTCGGTCGAAGGCCGACAGGTGCGATTCCACCCGTTGCCGGGCATAGGCCCCGGCCGTTCCCATGCGGATCAGGAAGGGCCAGTCGCTGGCCTGGGCGAGCAGCAATTCCCGGGCGGCCCGGGCGGCCCATGGCATGGCTGACTCTCGATCGTGCCCGACGCCGGGTTGGCTCCCCCCGGCCTCGCAGGCATGGGCAGCGACCCGGGCCATCCGGCGGCCGGCCGCCCACAGCCTCGGCTGGAGATCGGCATTGGTCGGATGCAGCCATACCCCGAGGTGTCCGCCATCGCCCCAACTCGACTCGGCCGGGCGCGACACGGGCCAGGGCAGCGCGCGCCGGTCCAGCGCCTGCGACAACGTCTCGGTGACGACGCCGGATCGCGCCGCCCCGCGCATCACCTGGTCGAGGAACTCCGGTCCCTCGAACCACCAGTGTCCGAAGAGTTCAGCATCGTAGGGCGCGACCACCATGGGCGGGCAGCCGAGGCCGACGGCGGCGCGGGCCAGTCGCAGGGACAGTCCCTCGAGGAAGTGTCCGGCATGCCCGTGGACGGCCTCGAGGGCCTCGGCCCGGTCATACCATTCCTTGTCCCGGGTCCCGCCGGTCACGCGGTGATACTTGAACCCGGTGGGATGCCGGACACCCGGGGCCGCCATGAGACCGGAGATCCAGTCCCAGTCCGCGTCGTCGGCCAGGTCCCGGTGGAATTCCCGGTACCTGGGATCGCCGGGGTACCCGCCCTGCCGACTCCAGACCTGCCGCGCGCTGGCCGGGTCTCGGCCGAACATCGTGATCCCGCCCTGGCTTCGCACCGGAAGGAAGACCGCGGCTGGGGGCGGCGGATCCGCACCCAGCACCCCATGGGTCTCCAGGAGGCAGTGCCCGACACCGGCTGCGACGAGGTGGGGCTCGACCCGTGGAGACCAGGCGCATTCCGGAAGCCAAAGTCCCCGGACCGGTTGTCCGAACCGGCGCCCGTGCTCCCGGACACCGAGTCCCAACTGGGCGCGCAGGCTGCCCGGCTCATCGACCAGCAGCGGCAGGACCGGATGGGTCGCCGGGCCCGCGAGGATCTCGAGGCGGCCGGTCCGAGCCCAATGGGCAAACGCCGCCGACAAATCCCCGCGACAATCCTCCCAATCCTGCGAGGCCTGCTCATAGAAGGACTCGTGGCAGCGGGCGGCCTCGTGCAACGCCGGGATCAGCGCGGTGCGGGCCATTTCGCGGCGGGCCAGGTCGCGACGCTCGGCCAGATATCTGCCCGTCCGGGCGCGCAGCCCGGGGTCGTCCCACATGGCACCGAGGGTCGGCGTGACGCCAAGGGTGAGCCCCCAGTCCACGCCGTCCCGGCTCCAGTTCCGAAGGTTCCGCAACAGCGGCAGGTAGCACTCGGCCACCGCCTCGAAGAGCCAGTGTTCCTCGAGGGATCGTTCGTGCTCGGGATGACGCACCCACGGCAGGTGGGCGTGCAGGACGATGGCGAGGGAACCGATCACCGGAGGGCGGCTTGGAACAGCGCCCCGGGCGGCTGCAGGCCCGGATCGATCGGGTGGACCCCGACCTCACCCTCGACGCGGGTGCACCGCTCGAGGGTCAAGGCTGCGCTCCGCGACCCGGCCCCACGGGACGACACCGCCACGAGCGGCACATCGAAGCGGCCGTCGGGCAGCAAGAACCGGACGGAAAATGAACCGTCCGATCGGATTGGCAGGGGCCTGCCGGCCAACGTGACCCGTGCGTCCGGCTCGGTGCTCCCGTGGATCACGACCTCGGCATGAACCCGGAGCCGGAAGGCATCCCGGGCCTCCTGGCCGACCGGCGGGATGGACCCCGGCGAAGAATGCCCCCCGCCCTCGCCGCCCCATGCCGCCAAGCCCCCGGAAGAGACGTTGCCCGCGTCGCCCTCCGAACACCGAAGGCCGAAGGCGGAACTGGCGGTGGAACCGCGTGGATCCGAGCCCGGATCGAGGAGGGCCATGAAATACGAACGGGGGAACCCGGGCTGGACTCCCGTCACGTCCGCTGAACGCCTGGTTTCGTCCATCGACGGTTCGCGAAGGTCCGGCACCGGATCCGGAAGGGCGACCGGAGCGGAGGTGGCCAGGCATTCCCAGGCGCCTCCGGGGCCGCGGGTTCCGATCTCGGCGACCTGGGAGGTTCCTGGCGCCGGAGCCTCGAGGAAGAGGAACCTCCGGTCGACCGGGAGTGGACCACCCGCCAGCACCACGTCGGGATCGGATTCCGGACGCAACCGCCATTCCGTCGCTCCCGGGGTCACCCGTGGTCCCGGCGCGGGATCCTCCCACCCGAGCATCAAGGTCCTCGGATCGCATCCGGTCAACCAAACCGCCCCGGGCTCGGCGTCGGGGATGGTGTCGGTGGACGGGTCGCGGGGAGCGGGAACCTCGCAGGCAACGTCCCCCTCGAGCAGGATCGCCGGGATCGGCGGCAGCCCGGCAGGCGTTTCGGCGGGGGCAAAGGTGTCGGGAAGCAAGGGCGGCACCCAGGGCGGGACCGATGGCAGTCGGGTCACCACCGCTTCCCGCGAGGCCGCAGGGTCGACCATCGGGCCGCCGACCGAGGAGGTCACCGGCGCCGGAAGACTGCGCCCGGGTCGGCGGACGGAAACCTTGGGCTTCCGGGTGGCAACGATCCGGGGCGACGGGGCATGCGAGGTCCAACGCCGCGCGAAGACGAAGCGCAGCGGGGCGGCCGCACCGCGACCGGCGCGGGCCGACGGCGGGCGCCGCCCCCATTTTCGGACGATCCGGCGGTCCCGTCCCCAGCGTCCGGAAACAGGTTGCGGGAGGGGTTCAGGCCCGAATCGGGGCCTGACTCCTGGTTTCGGCCGGGAGGAGCCAACGCCGGAGCCGGAGACCAGCCTTCGGCGTGGCGTCGGAGAGGTTCCGGCAGGATTCCTGGCCTCACGTTGCGACAGGGTGCGGGGCGCCTTCTTCATGGGAGGATCCGTGGCGGCCCGACCCGGGTTCCGGCCGGCCGCCAAGCGCAGATTGGAATCCAACCCCTTCCGGCGCAACCGTTTTGCCCGAAGGATCGGCGAGCGGGCGGGTCACGCCTGCCGGGTGGGTGCCCCGGTGACGGCAGCCCACCGGGCCCTGCAGCAAACAGGGCACCCGTCACCGGGTGCCCTGGGTGTCGACCGACCGGGACCGAAGGCTCAGGCGGCTGTCGGTGCCTCGTCCGCGGTGATGTCCATCACCGCAGGCTCGTCTTCCGGAACCTCGACCAGCGGCTTGACCTTGATGTTGCGATGCAGGTCGAAGCCGGTGCCGGCCGGGATGATGTGGCC
>JBIKMQ010000365.1:0-3686 GCA_044359215.1 Candidatus Chromulinivoraceae bacterium | reverse complement strand
CGGAAAAAGAGAGTTTCATAAAACTACACCAAAGCAGTTGACATACATGGGATTTCATTTCAAGGTCATCCCGTCATGAGCACGCAAGCCAGCGCCGGGACTCCGGAACGGGACGGTTCCCGAGATACCCGGGTGGACCGGATCTCCGTCGACGATCCCTCGGAGTGGATCGACACCCTCACCCCCTGGATCGCCTCCCTTCGCTTCGGGGTGATCCAGTTGGTGGTCCATGAGGGGCGGGTCGTGCAGATGGATCGGACCGAGAAGGTTCGCCTGTCGGGTGCGGCCGGGAACAAGGGAACGAAGGGGGCCGCATGAGCTTGGCGCGATGGTTCCAGGCCGCCGCCGGGTCGGCGCTCATCCTCTGGGGTTCGTGGTTCGGGGCGGCCGGCGCCCAGGCCAAGGATGTCCAGTTGCTGAATGTCAGCTACGACCCGACCCGCGAATTCTACGCCGAGTACAACGAGTGGTTCGGCCAGTACTGGAAGGCCAAGACCGGCGACGGCGTGAAGGTCACCCAATCGCACGGCGGCTCCGGCAAACAGGCGCGCTCGGTCATCGACGGGTTGCGGGCCGACGTGGTCACGCTGGCCCTCTCGTACGACATCGATGCCATCGCCAAGAAGCCGACCCTGGTGTCGCCCGACTGGCAGAAGCGCCTGCCCGAGAACAGCAGCCCCTACACGAGCCTGATCGTGTTCCTGGTCCGAAAGGGCAACCCCAAGGCCATCCGCGACTGGTCCGACCTGGTCCGCCCCGGCGTGGGCGTGATCACGGCCAATCCCAAGACCGGCGGCGGGGCGCGTTGGAACTTCCTGGCCGCCTACGGGTACGCCCTCAGGCAGGCCGGGGGCGACGAGGCCAAGGCCGTGGACTTCGTGCGCCGGCTCTATGCCAACGTGCCGGTACTCGATTCCGGGGCCCGCGGTTCCACCGTCACCTTCATCGAGCGCGGTGTGGGAGATGTGCTGATCACCTGGGAGAACGAGGCGCTGCTGGCCCAGCGTGAGTCGGCCTCGGCCGGATTCGAGCGCGTGGTGCCCTCGGTGAGCATCCTGGCCGAACCCCCGGTCAGCTGGGTCGACGGGGTCGTCCAGCGCAAGGGTACCGCCGAGGTGGCCCAGGCGTACCTGCAGCAACTCTACGGCGAGGCGGCCCAGCGGTTGGCGGCCAAGCACTTCTACCGGCCCCGCAATGCCGCCGTCGCCGCCGAATTCGCCGCGCAGTTCCCCAAGGTGGACCTCTTCACCATCGATGAGGTCTTCGGCGGCTGGGCCAAGGCCCAGAAGCGCCACTTTGCCGAGGGGGGCACCTTCGATGTCATCACCCGCAAGGACGGATCCCCCGCCAGCCCCACGCCATGAATGTCGCCACCTCCATCCCGCCGGCCGAGAGGGCCGTCGCTTCCGAATCCCTGCCCGTCTTCGCGGCTGCTGACCGACAGGGCGTCCCGCCGGTCCCGACCGGGGCCCCGGCCATCGCCCCGGCCCGCCGCACGGTCCGCTCGATTGCCAAGGTGCTCGAGCCTTTGGAACGCTGGGCCCGGGACTCCCGGCGCCTGGTTGGCACCTCCCGCACCCCGGTCCGCATCTTGGGCGAGGAGTATTCCCTCCCGCGGTACCTCTACGTCGGCCGCAAGGGCGGGGGAGACCTGCAGCGCATCGGGATCTTCGCGACGTTGCACGGCGACGAGCCCGAGGGGGTCCTCGCGCTGGGCAAGTTCCTCCAGACGCTGGAAGACCATCCCGAGATCGCCGAAGGCTACGCGGTGTTCATCTATCCGCTGTGCAACCCCACGGGGTATGAGGACGGCACGCGACACAACCGCGCCGGCGTGGACCTGAACCGCGAGTTCTGGAAGCAGTCGCCCCACCCCGAGGTGCGCTTCCTGGAGTCCGAGATCTGGATGCAGGCCTTCGACGGGATCGTCACCCTCCACAGCGACGACACCAGCCAAGGGCTCTATGGGTTCGTGAAGGGCAGCGTGCTCTCCGAACACCTCCTCCAACCGGCGCTTCTCGAGGCCGGTCGGTACCTGCCGCGCAACCATGGGGCGGTGATCGACGGGTTAGATGCCCGCTCCGGCATCATCCACAACGGGTACCCCGGCATGCTGCAATCCATCCCGGGCATGTCGCGCCCGCCTTTCGAGATCACGCTCGAGACCCCCCAGCGCGCCCCGCTGCACCGGCAGGTCGACGCCCTGGTGGCCGCCCTGCAGACCATCCTGGTCGAGTACCGCTACCTCCAGGCCATCGCCCAGAACATCTGAGCCCCGTTTCCTGGCCCACCCCTTCCCGGGGAGGCTCCACCCAACCCCGAGACCCACCGGACCTCCGGAGGCATCATCCATGAAATCCACACGTCCATGTCTCCTGCAGTCCCTCGTTCGTCGACCGCCTCCCGCTCCGGAGGGTCGGCCTTCACCTTGATCGAGCTCCTGGTGGTCATCGCGATCCTCGCGATCCTCGCCGGGATGCTTCTTCCCGCCCTGGCCCGGGCCAAGTCCACGGCCAAGCGCGTCCAGTGCCTGAGCAATGTCCGGCAGATCGGCATCGGCTATCTGCTCTACCTTCAGGACAACCAGGACAGGTACCCCAACCACGTCACGGAGCGAACGGCGCCGTCCGGGACGCCCGACACGTTCGAGGCGCGCGCGCCCTACTCGTATCGTCAGGTGCTCATCCCATTCCTCGGCGGGGCGACCAATGTGTTTCGCTGCCCCAACGGTCCGAAGTGGGATCCGCCCAAGGCCGGTGCCTGGTTCACCACCGACTACGGCAACAACCACAACGAGGCCAATCTCGACAACGCATCCCAACAGGCGTGGTTCCTGGCCAATCCCGATTTCGGATTCAACGAGACGACCCCGCCCTCGTCCTTCCGCCAGCCATCACAGTTCATCGTGCTGGGCGATGCGGGGCGCGCCAACGGATCCCCTTCCCGAGGAGGAATGTACCCGCAACCGTGGGCATTTGACGACGCGGGTTCCGCCCAACAGCAGGCCCGCATGCTGGGGCGGCATCCCGGGCAGTTGGCCAACATCACCTACGCCGACGGTCATGCCGAGGCGGTGAAGACCAACCGGACGTGGCGATCTTATGTCGATAATGACTGGCGACGACAGGGCGGTACGCAGTGACCAGTGCTGAAGGACGATCTTGCGGATCCTCCGGTACGACAATCGCCCCGACCTGGAAGTCTTCGGATTGAACTTTGGGAGCCCTCGAGCGACATCCGGTTGGGAGCGCCGTGGGAGCCGATTCAGGATCGGTGGGAGGGTGGGTATTTATTGAGGCTCGCGTATTACGGTGACAACCGTTTCCCCCACCCGCAAGTCCCGGACAAGTCACTCTATTGTGCGAGACTCAATAGGTCGATCTGTTCTTCCGAATCACCATCGTCTTCGCACCGCAGCGGAACCGCGGCGCGCCGGCTACATGCCCCGGAAGAGACCGCTGTGGTTGCGGCTGACCTCCAGCACCTCGGGGCAGTCGCGCAGTCGGATCCGCGGGCGGCCGTCGCCGTCGCGGATGACCTTCGCGATGGCGCGGAGATTGACCACGGTGCTGCGGTGGATCTGCCAGAACACCTCGCTGTCGAGTTCCTCCACCAGCTCCTTGATGGGTTTGCGGATCAGGGCCTCCTGCGCGGCGGTCCGCACCCGGGTGTTACGGCGACCACCG
>JBIKMQ010000364.1:0-3688 GCA_044359215.1 Candidatus Chromulinivoraceae bacterium | reverse complement strand
GGCCCGGTTGAACTCGATGATGCCGCTGGGCGGATCGCCCTGCACCGCGGCGATGATGTCCCCGACCTTGATCCCGGCCTTCTCGGCGGGACTGCCCGGCTGCACCGCCTGAACGGTCAGCGGGCGGGTCGCCGCCTTCAGCCGGGCCCCGAACCAGAATCGGCCCACCGTCTCGCCGCTGAGCACCTCGGCCAGGGCCTGGTTCACCCGCTTGATGGGGATGGCGAAGCCGATGCCCTGGGCCCCCATCTGCGGTCGAAGCGTGGCCACGTTGATGCCGATGAGGTCACCGCGCAGGTTGATCAGAGGCCCGCCGGAGTTGCCGGGGTTGATGGCCGCGTCGGTCTGAATCCAGTCCAGCGTGTCGAGGTCGCCCCGCGAACCGTCCTCGTTCGGACCCCGACGGGCACGCGAACTGAGGATTCCCCGGCTGACGGAGCCCGCGTAACCGAAGGGATTGCCCAGCGCGATGACCGTCTCACCCAGCAGCAGGTCGTCGTCCTTGGCGAACTTGACGGCCTTGAACTTCCGGCCCGGGGCCTTGAGGCGCAACAGGGCCACGTCCTTCGCGGCATTGAGGGCCACGCGCTCGGCCTCGATCGGCTCCGAGCCGTCGTTGAACTTCACGAAGACCCGCTTCACCCCTTCGACCACGTGCACGTTGGTGAGCACGTAACCCTCCTCGTCGATCACCACGCCGGAGCCGCGGCTCACCACGGCCTCCTGGACGCGCTGCAGCCGCCAGCCGAAGAACTCGGCCATGAAGCGATCCTCGGCGCTGTTGGGGTCGATGTCGGCCGAGCCCTCGACGTTGACCACGCTCGGCATGACCCGCTCGATGGCCTCCACGGTGGCATCCCGACGGACGTCCAAGGGCTCGTTGCGGGCGGGGTCGGCCTGCTGGGCCAGTGCCAGGCCTCCGGGAATCGCCCCCGCGAGGAGGCCAAGGCCGAGGGTCAGGGAAAGGAACCCGGGGAGGGGGCGCTTGGCCCGTCGTGGGGTGCCGGAAGAGGGGGCATTCATGTCCGATGTCCGCAAGGGATTGACCGTCGAGGGGACCGGAACGTTCAAAACCGGCCCCGCCCCGTATCGGTAGCGCGAAGCCGGGGCGGATCAAGGCCCCGCCCCGTGGGCCGCCCGGGCCCGACACCGGCCGGCTCCGGCGGCCAGACGGCGACCGCTCACTTCAGGCCGACGTACAGGCGGTGCACATCGTCGTGGTCGTCGATGGCGTTGAGGAACCCTGCAACCTGGGCCTTGT
The DNA here is from genome assembly GCA_044359215.1 of Candidatus Chromulinivoraceae bacterium. Lineage (GTDB taxonomy): Bacteria > Verrucomicrobiota > Verrucomicrobiia > Limisphaerales > UBA9464 > SXXZ01. Next base: position 2,427 of record JBIKMQ010000364.1, on the reverse strand, counting down.
CGGCCTCGCCGAGCTCGACCGGGTTCTTGGCCACGTAGCGGATCTCGCTGGCGATGACCTTCCAACCGGCCTTCGAGAGCCAGCTGCTGACGCTGGCGAGGTCCTTCACCTCGGCCAGGAATCGGGTGCCGAGGTGTCCCTCGGGAATCTCCTCGCCGTCGAGGGGTTCCAGATTCTGGGCGCCGGCCTCGATGGCATCGGACTCCGCGTCGCGCTTGGCATCGGCATGGGTGGCCTCGACCACGCCCATGCGGTCGAAGAAGAACGACATGCTCCCGGGCTGGCCGAGCTGCCCTTCCTTGAAGAGGTGGCGGATCTCAGGGGCCGTGCGGTTCCGGTTGTCGGTGAGGCACTCGATGATCACCGGCACCTTGTGGGGAGCAAAGCCCTCGTAGAACACGGTCTCGAAATCGACCTTCTCGTCGAGCAGGCCCGCGCCCTTCTTGATGGCGCGCTCGATGGTGTCCTTGTAGACGCTGGCCTTCTTGGCCTTCTCGACGGCTGCGGCCAGGCGGGCGTTGGTCTCGATCTCGGCCCCGCCCATCTTGGCGGCGACCATGATCTCGCGGGTCAGCTTGCCGACCATCTGACCCTTCTTCTGCGCGGCCGCCTCGCGGCCCGCCTGCTTCCATTGGGCTCCCATGGGCCAAGAGAAGCGAAAGACCGCCCCCGAACGGAAGCCCAAAGAGAGGCCGGGGTCGGCCTTCTCCCGGGTGGCCCGCCTCCAAGATCCCCGGGGAGAAAGCCGCGCAACCCGCGCTCTGAGTCCTTGGCGGCCTCCGGTCGTCGGGCATAGGCTTGCCGCACAGCCATGAGTTTCCTGCCCCTAATCCCGGCCCCTTTGACTGCAGCGGTCGCCCTGCTCTGCGCCGCGTTGGCCTCCCAAGCGTCGATCCGGACCGGAGTGCGCCCCGAGAGCGTGGATCGTGGCACCCTGCTGATCGGCGAACTGCAATGCGCGGCCTGCCACAGCGATCGGGGGCTGCCGACGTCGGCCACCCTGCCCGACTGGGCAGCGCCCAAGGGGGCGCCGGTGCTGACCGGTGACACGCTGAAAACCTCCACAGCCTGGCTGCGCCGCTGGCTCGAGGCGCCTCACCGCTCCAAGCCCGGGTCCTCCATGCCGGATCTCCTGCACGGCCTGACCGACGCGCAGAAGACCAAGACGGTGGACGAGCTCACCCACTACCTGGTGTCCCTGCGGCGGACCAACGAGCCGGTCGGACTGCGCTCCGATCCGGCCCGCATCGACCAGGGCCGCGCCCTCTACCACACCGTCGGCTGCGTGGCCTGCCATGCCCCGGAGACCCGGCCGGAGGGCGTGACCGAGGAATCGTTCCGCACGGTGGTGGCGGAATCGGTTCCGCTGGGAGACCTCGCGCAGAAGTACCCCGCCTCGGAACTGGCCCGTCTGCTGCGCGATCCGCTGGTGCACCGTCCATCGGGTCGGATGCCCTCCATGAACCTTTCCCCGGCCGAGGCCGGCGCGATCGCCGTCTACCTCCTGCGCGACCAGGTGGCCGCCCCCTCGGTGCCGGCCCCCAAACCGACCCTCATCGACGGCCTGGCCTATGAATTCTTCGAGGGCGCGGCCAACTCCGTGGCCCAGCTTCTGGCGATGACGCCGAAGTCGACCGGCGTGTCGGCGGCGCTCGACCTGAGCCTGCCCCATCCGAACCAGAACTGGGGCGTGCGCTTCTCCGGCTTCCTCGACATCCCCGCCGACGGCAAGTACCGCTTCTGGATCCGGTCGGACGACGGTTCGCAGTTGTCCATCGACGGCAAGCCCCTGCTCAACAACGACGGAGTCCATCCGGCCGCCGAGAAGAACGGCAACCTGACCCTGAAGGCCGGCCTGCATGAGCTGGAGGTGGTCTTCTTCCAGGGCGGCGGCGAAACGGAGTTCCGCGTGGACTGGGCCCCGCCCGGCGAGAAGCGCGGCCCGATCCCGGCCGACCGCCTCAAGCACGGCGGCCAGTCGGTGCGGCCGATCGGCTGGGAGGAGTTCACGCTGGACCCGGCCAAGGTGGCGGCCGGCCGCCAGCAGTTCGCCGCGCTCAACTGCGCCGCCTGCCACGCGGTGACCGACGCGGCCGGCCCGGTTCAGCCCCGCAAGTCCAAGCCGATGGTCCAGCTCGCGCTCCGCACCCAGGAAGGCTGTCTGTCGGACCTTCCGCCGGCCAAGGCACCGCGCTACGACCTGTCGTCGGCCGACCGGGCCAGCCTCCGCAAGACCTTGCGCAACCCGTCCGAAGCCCAGAAGGCCTCGAAGGCCGGGCATGGCCAGGTCGAGCTCACCCTCGCCCAGTTCAACTGCCTCTCCTGCCACTCCCGCCACGAGGTGGGCGGGCCGGCGGCGTCCGGCCGCTCCGAGTGGTTCACGGTCGTGGGTGAGGCAGACCTCGGCGATGAGGGCCGCATCCCGCC
>JBIKMQ010000363.1:0-3694 GCA_044359215.1 Candidatus Chromulinivoraceae bacterium | reverse complement strand
GGGTCATGCCCACGACCCCATGGATGCCACGGATCGCCGCCGCGCTCGCGGCTGCGATGCCCCTCCTCGCCTTTGCCGCCGAACCCCGGGGCGCCGGATCCATCCGGCCGGAGGACCTCCTCGAGCACACCCGGGTGCTGGCCAGCGACGAGTTCGAGGGACGCGGTCCGGGCGCCCCGGGCGAGGCCAAGACCGTCGAGTACCTCATCCGGCAGTTCCGCCGTGCCGGCCTGCAACCGGGCATGCCCGACGGGTCGTGGACGCAGGAAGTTCCGATCGTGGGCGTGAAGTCCTCGGTGGGATTCACCCTTGGCGGAGAGGCCCTGATGGGGCCGCAGGATTACGTGGCCTGGAGCCCGGGCCCCGGGGTCGAGGTCTCCGTGCCGGACACCGACGTGGTCTTCGTGGGCTACGGCATCGACGCCCCGGAATACGGCTGGAACGATTTCCGGGACGTGGACGTGAGGGGCAAGACGATCGTCATCCTCGTCAACGATCCGCCGATCCCCGACCCGGCCCACCCGGACCAGCTCGACCCGAAGTGGTTCGGCGGCAAGGCCATGACCTACTACGGCCGCTGGACCTACAAGTTCGAGGAGGCCGGTCGCCGGGGTGCGGCCGCAGCCCTGATCATCCACGAGACGGCCCCGGCGGCGTATCCGTGGTTCGTGGTCGTCAACTCCTGGGGGCGGGAGCGCTTCGACCTCGCCAGCGACCGATCGCCCAAGACCGCCATCGCCGGCTGGCTGCACCTCGACCGTGCCCGGAAGCTCTTCGCCGCCAACGGCACCACCTACGAGGCCATGAAGGAGGCGGCGCGGAAGCCCGGGTTCCGCCCGGTGACCCTGAAGGAGAAGGCCTCCTTCACGGCGCGCAACGAGTCCCGCCCGGTGGCCTCCCGGAACGTGCTCGGGGCGGTCCGGGGGCGGGATCCCAAGCTCCGCGACGAGTGGGTCGTCGTGACCGCCCACTGGGATCACCTGGGCCGGAACGCGAACCTCGAGGGTGACGACCAGATCTTCAACGGGGCAGCCGACAATGCCATCGGCACGGCGGGTCTGCTCGAGTTGGCCGAGGCCTTCGGGACGGCCGCGCGGGCGCCCCGGCGCTCGATGCTCTTCCTGTCGGTGACGGCCGAGGAACAGGGCCTCCTGGGGGCGGCGCATTACGTGGCCCGGCCCGTGTACCCGCTGGCCAGGACGGTCGCCAACCTCAACATCGACGGCATGAACACCTGGGGCCGGACCCGGGACCTGCGGCAGATCGGCCGGGGCGCCTCGACCGTCGACGCGGTCGTCGACGCCGTCGCCCGCTCCCGGGGCCGGGTGGTGCTTCCCGACGCCCATCCCGAGCGCGGCATGTTCTACCGCAGCGACCACTTCGAATTCATGAAGGGCGGCGTGCCGGGGTTGTACCTCAAGGCCGGCGACGAGTACCTCGGCAAGCCCGCCGGGTACGGCGAGTCGAAGGTCAACGAGTACATCGAGCGCGACTACCACAAGGTCAGCGACGAGGTGAAGCCTGGCTGGGACCTCACCGGCGCGGCCGAGGACCTGCGCCTGTACCACGACATCCTCCGCCGCCTGGCCGACGACCGCCGCGCCCCCCGCTGGAACCCGTCCAGCGAGTTCCGGGCGGCCCGCGAGGCCTCGCTCAAGGCCGCCGGGCGCTGAGACCCGCCTGCCGGCCCCTCAGGAATCCCCCGCTGGAGAAGTGCCTCCAGGCCAGGCCCAGCCAGCCCAGCACCGACACGGCCAGCCAGAGCGCCCACAGCAGCATCGCGAAGCGGTACCACCAGATCGACACCGAGACGCATTCGCAGACCGGCAGCGCCTCGCCGGCGGTCCGCGCCTGGAACCACCGCAACAGCGTGCTGGTGGACTCGTTGCCGATGATGAACATCCGTGGGTTGCCCAGCAGGCCTGCGCTCACGGCGTAGACCAGGATGCCCAGTGCGGCCAGCGTCAGGGCGGCCAGGAGCACCTGGGCCGCGTCATAGGCCAGCCAGGGCAGGCCCTGGAAGGCCGGCTGGCCGCGCCACCGCACGACGAAGAACCATCCGATGACGACGGCCGCCGCCGGCAGCGGCACCTGCGTCAGCCCCACGAGCAACAGCATCCAGGGCGCCACGCCCAGGGGTGAGCCCGGCAGCCGGCCCAGCGCCAGCCCGGCCAGCAGCGAGACCACGAGGATGCCCCAGAATCGGACGGCCGGTCCGCGCCTCGGCCCGGAGGCCCAGAGCACCCAGCGGTCCTGGCCCACGCCGATCGAGCTGTGCACGTTGGCCCCCTCGACCGGCAGCCGCACCCGGCCGTTGTCGGCGCGCAGGCCCTGCGGAAGGTTCTCCTTCCAGCCCACCGTCAGCGTCTGCTCGCCCGGGCGCAGCGGCACGATCAGGCGGGTGCCCTCGCGCCGCACCGGGATCTCCTGGCGGAGGTGGGTGAGGGTGGTGATCTCGGCGTCGGCGGGCAGTTCAAGCCGGAAGTCCTCACCCAGGCTGCAGCGGATCGTCAGGTCCAGCGTCGAGAGGCGCTGCCGCTGGCCGAGGGTCACCCCGTGCTCGACCCGGTTCACGGTCATCGTGGATCCGGCGACGGCCTCCGGCCTGCGGACCGCCAGGCTCACCGACTCCCCGGGCCACGGCCGCCAGACCGGTTCCAGCATCGTGTTCCCCGACTCGAAGACCGGGGCCAGCCCGGACAGCTCCACATGCCACACGGGCGAGGTCGCCAGGTGCCAGCGCTCCACCCACGTGTCTGAGGCGCGGGAGGCCAGCGCCAGGGTCTCGACCGGGGCCAGGCTCCCCTCCCACTCGAAGGTCTCCTCCTGGGCACCGAGCCGTACCTCCAGCCCGCCGTCCTGCACGGAGCGGCCCGTCGTCAGCACGTTCTCCCCCGGCAGGAGGGGGATGCGCAGGGACACCGCGCGCCCGGCAGGCGAGAGCCGGCGGACGACCGTTCGCACCCGCCATTGCAGCCCCAGTTCGATCCGGCGCTCGACGGCGACGATGGGCTGGAGGTCCTGCCGGTCGTAGCTCGCGGCCTCGGCGGTGGCCTTCTGCTTGGGCGAGAAGAACACCTGCGCCTCGGGCACGCCGTCCGGCCGCACGCCGACCACCGTCCAGTCGGGCGCATCGATGTTCACCTGGCGGGGCTTGAGCAGGTAGGTCCACTCCCAGTCGCCGGCCCCGGCCAGCTGGGCCTCCAGACGGAGGGTGTGCACGCCGGCGGGCACCACCGCCCACAGGTAGCCGTCGTCCCGGCGCACCGCGGCGCTCCACTGGCCGTCCATGCCGACCGTGAGCGGCGAGAGGGAGGGCAGGCGGCCGGGCAGCGGGACGGCCGTCTGGGTCGCGCAATGGATCTCCATCTCCATCCGGAGCCGCTGGCCCCGGATCCCGAGGTTGACGCGCGCGATGCTGGCCGCGTTGGGGAAGGCATCGGAGGTTTCCAGCAGGCGCCGCCGGAGCGTCTCGAGGGTTGCCGCATCGGGGATCGTCACGCCGTCCGCCGGGCTGGCCACGGCCTCCGCCGCCCGGGGGATGGCGTCGTCTGCCCGGGCTGCCGGAAGGATGGTGACCATGCCCCCGAGGACCAGCAGCGCCACCGCCAGCGAGGCCGTCGCGGACGGGCCAACGGGGGCCGGTGGCGGTGTCGCCTGCGGGAGCGGCGGGTTTTGCGGGTTTTGCGGGATC
>JBIKMQ010000362.1:0-3695 GCA_044359215.1 Candidatus Chromulinivoraceae bacterium | reverse complement strand
AAGGTCATGCTCAGGCGCTGCGGGGGTGGCTTCGGGCCGATGACCGGGAGCACCCAACGTTCGGAGGTGGTCACCGACTCCGGCGCCCCGGGGAAGAGCGAGGCCACATGACCGTCCTCGCCCATGCCCAGGAACACCAGGTCCAGCACCGGCACGCCCGAGGCCGGCGTGCCGGTCACCCGCGCCAGTTCCGCCTCGGCCAAGTGGGCTGCCTCCTCCGGCGGCAGCTCGCCGCGCAGGCGATGCCGGTGGTCGACCGGGATTCCGGCCGGGTCCAGCAAGGCCGTCTGGGCCAGGAGGTAGTTGCTGTCGGCATGGTCCGGCGGCACGCAGCGCTCATCGCCCCAGTGGAACTGGACATGCCCCCAACGGGTGCCCCTCGACACCCCGAGCGCCTGCGCCGCGGCCATGAATCGGCCCGCGACCCGGCCTCCCGGCAACGCCACGTGGAAGGGCTGCCCCCCCGCCGCCGCGGCCTCCACCGCGTCGAGCCATCGGCCGGCCACCTGCTGGACCAGGGTTTCAGTGTCGGGGAACGCCATGAGTTCGGTTCGGTTCATCGGAAGAAACACAAGGGATGCCTGGGCTAGGGTTGGGGTGGGACGGATGGCTTCGGCGACGGAGCGGACGGAGCCGTCGGGCCGGGCGCCGGCCCGGTCGGGGTATTCGGCCGACGCTCCTCGGGCAGGAGGTCCTTGAGGGTGCCGAACGGGCGGAACGGAAACAGCAGCAACGTGGGCACATGGGCCGGATTGGTCACAGGTTCCTCGAGGGTGCCGCCGAGTCGGTACTCGAAGAGTTTCTCCAGCGGCGACAAGGCGATCGAGGCCACCGGACCCAGCACGGGCACGCGGCGAAACATCGATCCCTGCACCACCATGTCGATCCTGCGCTCGAAGGTGACCGACCCGGAATACCCGAGGGACATGGAGGGAGACTTCATCTGGAGGTCGCGGGTCCGGACCAAGCCATCGGCCACGGTGAAGTTCGCGGTCCCCTCGGTGAAGCGGGCCTGGCCCAGCCCCGGGGACATCCCGTCGAGCATGGAGGAGAAGACGCCGAAGACCGGGAACCCCCACAGGAAGCCGTTGCGCAAGACGGCCCGCCCACCGCCCGTCCACGTGGCCGGGTCGGACGTCAGCCCATCGTCGACGCGGAAGGTGCCGGACAGACGGCCCTCCAGCCGGTTGGTCCGCTCGGACAGGTCCGCCACCAGCGCCCCCAGTTCCACGTCCTGCAGCTCGGTGTCGATCTTCAGCCGGTTGGCCTCGTCCCTGCCGAGCTCGAACTCGAGCCCCCCGCGCAGCCGGCCGGAGTGGAAGCCCGCATCGATGTTGGTGACGTACAAGCGGCTGCCGATGGACAGCACGCTGGCCCGCACCCCCTTTGCCTGAAGCTTCCACCAGCGGAACGTGCCCGCCGACTCGGCGTCGAAGCGGATGTCGTTGCGCGAGGGGTCACCCCGGACACCGATCACCCCGTTGACGTGGACGAGGGGCGGCTCGACGAAATCGTAGGGCGACATGGTCTTGTGGACGAACGGCCCGATCGAGCGGGTGACGCGCCAGGGGGCGAAGGTGCTGACCGCGTTGGTGAAGGAGATCAAGCCGGCGGCCGCGTCGTAGGCGAACCCGTCGACCGTCACCCACTGCGAACCGTCGCGCACGCGCGCATCGCCCACCGACAGGAAGCCGCCGCCATACCCGAGCCTCGCCTGGGCCGAATCGACGTGCTCACCCCGGTACGTGACATTGGTGGCGGCGACGGCGACCTGCACGGTCGTCAATTCGGGCGAGAACCATCGCCCACGGATCTCGCCGGTGACCCGGGGCGGTTGGCCGAAGTTCAGGTCGTCGAACACCCGCTGGGCCTTGGGCTCGGGAATGAGCGGCTTCACGATCATGGGATCGATGCCGGAGTCGATCCGGAAGCGGTAATCCTGGGTGACCTCGTGCCCCTCGTACTCGAAGGCGACGCGGCCCTCGGGTCGGACCACCGTCATGGACGGAATCCGCCAGACCCGGTTGGTGTAGGTGAAGCGGCCCTCGGCCGAGGCACCCGAGATGCCCCGGAAGCGGAAAGGCCCCCCCGTGGCCGAGCCGGCGATGGTGACGGTCGGCAACACGGTTCCACGCCAGTCGGGTTTCGGCTCGGTCCATGGCGGCAGCACCAGGCCCAGCTCGGCCTGGATCCGGGGAGCCTCGTTGGTCGGCCATGAAAATTGCCCCAGCCATCGCTGCCCTGCCGGTGTCAGCACGGGGATGACGCCGGTGGGATGCGCCGAGGATGTCGCCCGCACGCCGAGGCGACGGCTGTCGATCCCGCACTCCACCTGCCCGGCCACGGTGCCACCCAGGAGATCGATGCGCACGTCGTCCAATCGGACGACCGGGGATTCGACGCGGAGCCGTGTTTGGACCTGGTCCAGCACCAGCCGGGGATGCCGCACCGCCGAGGCCTGCAGGTCGCCGTCGACACGGAACGGCCGCACCCAGCGCCAGAACGAAGGGTCGTCGGCAACCTCGGCACTCCTCCGGGGGATGGCCGTCAGCCGAAGCTCCAGCGGGCCCGCCTCGAGCCAAGGCGTCCGGACCCCGGGACCACGGAGATCCAGGCGTGCCCGGTGCCAACCCGGGAGGCCGTGCTCCACCACGATGGCCGCCGTCGCCTCGTCGAGACGGATGTCCGGGTTGCCGGCCGACATCCCGCGGACGGCCAGACGGACGGTGGACTCGAATCGGGGCGCCGGCGGCCCCTCGCTGCGAACCGGCTGACGGGGATCCCACGGCTGGAGCGGGACGGCGTTGGAGGCCACGCGCCCGGAAACGCCCTCGAGGGTGGCCCCGGCAAGGCGGAATCGCGGCGTCTGCAGGGCCTCGATCTCCAGGCGCCAGTCGGCCCGGTCGGGAAGGACCGCGTCGACGGGTTGCACCACGTCGATGGAGCCCCGCAGGGATCCGAGGGTGCCCTCGGCGGCCACCACGCCATCGACCTGCCAACGGGCGTTCAAGGCCAGTTGCCCAGGATGCCCCACCCGGGGGGTGGCACGCGCCTCGAGCATCAACCGCCCGAAGGAGCGCCCCTTCCAAGTCACCTCGCCGGCTCCCAAGGTCAATTCGGCCGACGAATCGGCCGGCCGGCTGAGATCGCTCCGAAATCGCACGCCCAGCTCGGCCGGGGTGCGGAACCCGAACTCCTCGAGCGTGCGCTGCACCCGCAACAAGGTCGACCGCCAGGCCTGGGAATCACCGGAACCGGGCGTCCCGGGGCGGGCCCGGAGCCGCGAGGGATTCTCGAGCACGCCGGAGGCCCGGAGCGATCCCACCCCCGTGCGTGCCTGGAGGTCCTCGACCACCCAGCGCTCGGGCCCCTCCAGCCGGAGGAGGGCCTCGACACCGTCCAACTCGAAGCGGGTGACCACCCGATTGCTCTCGACCAGCGGGATCGAGACGGCGCCTTGGCGGATCCGCAACCCGGTGACCTCGGGCTGCAAGGTCAACACCTTCCACCAGTCGAGTCCCAACTGGACCTCCTCGGCCCGGAACTGCTCGCCGCCCAGGTCCCCCCGTCGCCCCAGCGTGACCCGCTCGGCGACGATGCCGCGGGTCGCCCGGAAGCGGATCCGCTCGAACTGCATCTCCACCCCACGCTCCCGGAGCGTCACCAGGAGCCGATCCTTGAGGGATTCGGGGATG
>JBIKMQ010000360.1:0-3700 GCA_044359215.1 Candidatus Chromulinivoraceae bacterium | reverse complement strand
ACCACCGAGGCTCCTCCCATCGGGATCCTCGAGCCTTCCACGGCGACCGGGTCGCGCGGCTGCAGCTGCAATTCCTGCCGTTCCAGGAACCAGCGGGGCCCGAGGTGCACGACGACCTTGTCCGCACCCGACTGGACGATGGCCTGGAGGCCTGGTGACGCGCCGCCTCCCGGCCGGAACGACTCGATCCGGACGACCCACCCCCGGAAGGTGACCAGCGAGTTGGTGTCGAACTGCCGGACATAGGGCGAGGTGGCCGTCCAGCCGCCCGTGCCCGGCCAGCGGAATCGGTCCTGGGCCAGGCTGGCCAAGGATGTCGCCGCCAGGGCGAGGAACAGGGCGAGGGCGCGGCGCGGGCGGAGCAGGGGATGGTGGGATGGGAGGCGGGGGGTCTTCATGGTGGGGTCGGTTCCGGGCCCGTCGGGCCCTGGGCGACGGGTAGTTCGCGGAGAACCGGCAGCCACACCCCCCTTGCCGTTCGTGCACCTCCCGTTGCCGTCCGGGGCAGGGAAATCCCCAGTGGACCGCCGTCCCCCGGGCCCCAGAAAAACCTCCTTCGCGCGGCTCCCGGGTTCCGGCATCGTCACGGGGCCATGTCGCTCCAGGAACACCGCCAGGCCATCGACGCGTTGGACTCCGAGATCGTGCGCCTGCTCAACGAGCGCACCCGCCATGTGCTGGAGATCGGGGCCATCAAGACCCGTCAGGGCCAGGAGATCTACGCGCCGCACCGCGAGCGGGCCGTCTTCCAGAAGGTCTTCCGCAAGAACCAGGGCCCGATCACCAACGACGGCCTGCGCGCCATCTACCGGGAGATCATGTCCTGCGCGCTGTCGCTCGAGCGCAGCCTGACCATCGCCTACCTCGGGCCCGAGGCGACCTTCACGCACCAGGCCGCCCTGCGGCGCTTCGGCGCCTCGCTGGCCTACGCGCCCCAGCGGACCATCGCCGACGTCTTCAACGAGGTGTCGCGCCAGAAGGCCGACTACGGCGTGGTGCCCGTCGAGAACTCCACCGAGGGCGTGGTCACGCACACCCTGGACATGTTCGTGGACAGCGACCTGAAGATCGTCTCGCAGATCGTCCTGAGGATCTCCCATTGCCTGGCCGCCAAGGGGCGCCGTGAGGACATCCGCAAGCTCTACGTCCACCCGCAGACGCTGGCCCAGTGCCGCGGGTGGATCCAGCGCCACCTGCCCCAGGCCGAACTGGTCGAGACCAGCTCCAACGCCCGGTCGGCGGAGCTGGCCGCCAAGGAGAAGCACGCGGCTGCGATCACCGGCGAGCTGGCCGGGGAGCGCTACAAGGTCCCCGTCCTCGAGCGCGACATCCAGGACAACTCCGCCAACGCCACGCGCTTCCTGGTGCTCGGCCGCCAGTGCGGCCCCAGCTCGGGCGCCGACCGCACCAGCCTGATGTTCAGCCTGCGCGACGAGGCCGGGGCCCTGCATCGGGCACTGGCTCCCTTCCGCCGCTTCCGCATCAACATGACCAAGATCGAGTCGCGCCCGTCGAAGCGGAAGGCCTGGGAATACTTCTTCTTCGCCGACATCGACGGCCACGCCGAGGACGCCAAGGTCGCCAAGGCCATCGAGATGCTTGGCCACCACTGCAGCTTCGTGAAGATCCTCGGCTCGTATCCGAACGGCGAATAGAGCCTCCCGGGCCAAGTCCGTCCTTTTGTCGGGGACCCGATCCGTGGCAATCCGAAGGGGTGGAAACGTTGCCCAACGGAATGCCGGTGGCCGGACAGCGGCTGCAGCTGGAGATCGCCGACCTCGCCTTCGGCGGCGAAGGGGTGGCCCGGGTCGACGACTTCGTCGTCTTCATCCCCTTCACCGCGCCAGGCGACGTCGTCGAGGCCAAGCTCACCGAGGTGAAGAAGAGCTTCGGTCGGGCCGAACTGGTGAAGATCCTCAAGCCCTCGCCCGAGCGGGTGGAGCCGAAGTGCCCCTATTTCGGCGAATGCGGCGGTTGCCAGTACCAGCACCTCGACTACGCCGCGCAGCTCCGCTGGAAGCACCGGCAGATCGGTGAGCTCTTCCGGCGGGTCGGCGGATTCGATCCGTCGGTGGTCCAGCCGGTGATCCCGTGCCCGAACCCGTACCACTACCGCAACCGGATCCTCGTCCGCAGCCAGTGGAACAAGCCTGCGCAGAAGCTGAACCTCGGCTTCATGCGGACCGACTGCGGACTGGTCTGCGACATCGAGTCGTGCGCCATCGCCGAGCCTGCGCTCAACGAGGCCATCACGCAGTGGCGGCGCAATCCTCCCCCCAAGGGCGGGATCAAGACGGTCCTCCGCATGGAGGCCCCGGGCTGGGAGGTGCCGGAGCATTCCTTCTTCCAGAACAACTTCCTGCTGCTGCCCGAGCTGGTGCGGGCGGTGAAGGAGCGCCTGCGCAGCCACGGGGCCAGGCACCTGGTCGACGCCTACTGCGGGGTGGGATTCTTCAGCCTCGAGGTCGCCGACGCGGTGGAGAGCTTCGTGGGGGTCGAACTCGATGTCCCTGCCATCCGGGCAGCCCGCCGGAACCAGGAGTCCCGGGGCATCCGGAACGGGTCGTATGTGGCCGGCGACACCGACCGCGTGCTCCCGAGCCTGATGAGCCGTTGGGACCCGGCCCGGACGGCCGTGCTGCTCGACCCGCCCCGTGTCGGGTGCCGGCCGCCTAGTCTAGAGGTGCTGCGCCAGACCGGGCCGGGCCAGATCCTCTACGTGTCCTGCCATCCCGCGACGTTGGCCCGCGACCTGAAGATCCTTTGCGCAGACGGCCGTTACCGGCTGGAGACCGTGCTGCCGCTCGACATGTTCCCCCAGACCCAGCATGTGGAATGCGTGGCCGACCTGCGCCTGGCGGGTCCGCTTCCGGGGCCCGGAGCGTCGGGGGAACCCGACCCTGGCCAAACGGTCCTGTCCCCGGTCCCGGAGATCGGCTAGAGCTTGCGTCGATGAGTTCCAAGACGCTGGACGATTTCCTCGAGCGCGTGCGCCAGAGCGCCGGCGACGGGACCCTGGTGCGGTTGAACCTTGGCGCCTCCATCCAGCCGGACGGCATCCGCAACGTGTTCATCCGGCCGGTCCGCCTGAGGGAGGCGGCCCTGCTGTCGTTCGTCTACCGGCACCCTACTCGGGATGTGACCAAGAACTTCCCGCACGACGAGGCCCTCGACATGCTGCGCGACCTGCTGGGACGCCAGTTCCTCAACGCCTTCCTGTCGACGACCACCGGCACGGCGCAACTGACCTTCCGCAAGGGCCGCCCGACCCGGATGGTCCTGGGCAAGGCCGAGGTGACGGAGGTTCCCGACATGGCCCACGACCGGGCCAAGGAGCGGCCGGTGCCGGGGCACTCGGCCTGGCTCCGCGAACTGGGGGTCACCGCGGCCGACGGCTCGGTCAAGGCGGGCATGGAATCGAAGTTCCGGCAGATCAACCGGTTCGTGGAAGTGCTGCAACCGCTGCTGGTCGCGGCCCAACTGGACCCCGCGGCCCCGCTGCATCTGGTCGACATGGGTTGCGGCAAGGCCTACTTGACCTTCGCGGCCTACGAGCACCTCTGCCGCACCCGGAGCGGTCCGGTCACGGCGACGGGGGTCGAGGTCCGGCCCGATCTCGTGTCGCAAGGCCGATCCGCCGCGGGGCGATGCGGATTCGACCGCCTCAAGTTCGAGGCCGGGGACATCGCCTCGAGCCCGC
>JBIKMQ010000359.1:0-3701 GCA_044359215.1 Candidatus Chromulinivoraceae bacterium | reverse complement strand
GTCATCATGGCCACCATCATGGCCTCGGTGCTGCCGCAGGTGACCACCAGGTGGCGGTCGGGATCGACCTCGAGCCCGGTGCGGCGGGAGATCTTGCGGGCCAGGGCCTCCCGGAACCCCGGCGCTCCCCAGGTCACCGCGTACTGGTGGAAAGGCCCGCGGGTTGCACGTTCCAGGGCGGCCAGGAGCGGCTCCGGCGGGTCGAAGTCGGGAAATCCCTGGGCGAGGTTGATGGCCCCATGGCGCGTGGCCAGGCGGCTCATGCCGCGGATCACGGACTCGGTGAACACCTGCAGGCGGGAAGCGGTGGCGGGCATGCGACTCCGTCGAGACTGGCCAAAGACCCCGCCGGCGCGCGAGGGGATTCCTGACATCGGCTCCCGACCGCGGCCTTCCGACCGCGATCAGTCGGCGGACCCGGCCGAGCCCAGACGCCCCTCCAGGCGCGCCCTCCGGCCGTACACCCACTCGAACACGGGCGAGGCCATCAGGGTGGTGACGATGGCCATGACCACCATCACCGAGAAGAGGCCCGATTCGATGAAGCCGTTCTGGAGTCCGATGTTCAGGATGATGAGTTCCATCAGGCCACGGGCGTTCATCAGCGTGCCCACGGCGAGCGACGTGGCCGAATCCTCGCCGTTGAGACGCGCGGCCGCCCAGCAGGCCACGCCCTTGCCGAGCACCGAGGCGACCAGCACAACCAGGGCCACCAGGAACATCTGGAGCGAGTCCACGGTGTCGAGCCGTGTGCGCAGACCGGAGAAGGTGAAAAACATCGGGAGCAGGAAGACCACCGCGAAGGGCTCCACCTGACGTCGGAGTTCCCGGGTCAGCAGACCCCGGGGCAGCGAGGCGCCGAGCAGGAAGCCGCCGAACACAGCATGGATGCCGACGGCGTCCATCGCCCAGGCCCCGAGTGCGAAGAGCGTGAGCAGGATCGCCAGGTGGGCCTGGGTCAACCGGCCGGCGCGCTCCACGGCGTAGCCCAGCGCCACGAGCAGCCGGCGGCCGACCAACAGCAGGAACAGGGCGTAGGCGATGCCGCCGCCGATGGCCTGGTAGGCGAGGTGGGCCCCCTTGCCAAAGCTGGCCAAGACCACCGCCAGCACGCACCACGCCGCCGCGTCATCGATGGCCCCCGCCGCCAACGCCAACGTGCCGAGCGGTGTGCCGCTCAGGCCCCGTTCGTGGATGATGCGCGCCAACATCGGGAAGGCGGTGATGGCGATGGCGGCCCCGAGGAACAACGTGGCCTCCCACTGGGTCGCCCTCGGTGAGAACAGCCCGGGGATCTTCATCAACCACGGCGTGAGCAGCGCCCCGAGGAGGAATGGCGCCAGCATCCCGGCGATGGAAACCGAGGCGGCGCCGCGCAATCGCCCACGGAACAGGTCGACCCGGAATTCCGCACCGACCAGGAACATGTAGAGACCCACCCCGAGTTGGGCGCCGACATAGAGCACCTTCAGGGAATCGGGCGGAAAGAGCTGGGCCTGCAGGCCCGGGGAGAGCCAGCCGAGGAGCGACGGTCCGAGGCAGACTCCCGCAATCATCTCGCAGACCACCTGGGGCTGGCCGAATCGGCGTCCCAACCGCCCGGCAACCCGACAGGCCGCCAGGATGATCGCCACCTGCAGGAAGAAGGCGGCGGCGAGTTTTTCGAGGGGCATATCGTACGCATGCGTACTACTTCACCCCTCCGTGGAAGTCAACCGACCTGTCGCTCCATGGGCCAATCGGGCGGCTCCCGTCTCGATGACTCTCGTCATTCCACGATCCCGACCTGACCGACCGACAGCCATGGCGTATCCGCCGGTTCCGCGTCCGGGATCGGCCGGACGATCGAACCGCCGGTGGTAGCGGAACGGTCGATCGGAGATTGGCGGAGACGGCCGGGGCGGGCAGAGTGGTCTCGTTCTCCGAACGCTCCGATGGCCAATCCACCTGCTGACCATGCTCCCCGATCCTGGCGTCGCCTGCTGCAGACGGCCGGTCCCCTGCTGGGCCTGGTGTTCGTCCTCGGCCTGCTGGCCCTGAGCGAGGAGGCCCGGCCCACCCTCTTCACCGGGCGCAATGCCGCCATCGTGCTCACCCAGACGGTCATCGTGGCTCTCGGGGCCATCGGCATGACGCTCATCATCGTCAGCGGCGGGATCGACCTCAGTGTGGGCGCGGCGGTCGCCTTCAGCTCGGTGGTCGGGGCCAAATTGCTGCAGGCCGGCCAGAATTCCTGGGTGGCCGGGGCGGCGGTGGTCGGCACCGGGGCGCTCATCGGCCTGGCCAATGGCGGCCTCATCGCCGGGCTGAGGCTTTCCCCGTTCATCATCACCCTGGGCATGATGGGAGTGGTGCGCGGTGGCGCCAAATGGATCAGCGGCAAGCAGGCGGTCTACAACCCCGAGGGCGCCGGGCTCAACACGTTGATGGAGCGCACCAATCCGCAGGGCCTGTTGCCGCTGCCCCCCGGAGTGTGGATCACCCTCGCCCTGGCCATCGTCGCCGGCTTCATCATGCGTCGCAGCGTCTTCGGACGGCATGTCTACGCCATTGGTTCCAGCGAACCGGCCGCGCGCCTGTGCGGCGTGCGGGTCCAGCGGGTCAAGCTGTGGCTCTACACGCTGGCAGGGGCCTTCTTCGGCCTGGCCGGCCTCATGCAGCAGTCCCGCCTGGCCCAGGGGGATCCGACGGTGGCCGTGGGCCTCGAGCTGGACATCATCGCGGCGGTGGTCATCGGCGGCGCCAGCCTCAACGGGGGCATCGGCGGCATCAGCGGATCGATCCTGGGTGCCCTGCTCATGGCGGTGCTGCGCAACGGCACCAACCAGCTCGGCTGGGATTCCTACGTGCAGGAGATCATCATCGGCGCGGTCATCGTCATGGCCGTGGGTCTCGACAAGTGGCGGCAGGGCCGGACGCACTGAGCCCCCGGACCTGGCCTGGCCAACGCCTCGGTCTGAATCATGCCTGGATCATGCCCGGGGCCTCCGGCCGAGGAAACGCTTCGATTCGGCCGCGTTCTGGGCTTGAATCCCCGCACATGGACAAGCGGTTCTACCTCACCACCGCCATCGACTACGTGAACGGCGCCCCGCACCTTGGGCATGCCTACGAGAAGGTCGTGGCCGACGTCATCGCCCGGGCCCGTCGGAGCCTGGGCCAGTCCGTGTTCTTCCTCACCGGGCTCGACGAGCATGGCCAGAAGGTCCAGCAGGCGGCCCAGGACCTGGGCCAGTCGCCCCAGGCGTATTGCGACGGCCTGGCCGTCCAGTGGCGGTCCTTCGTCGAGGCCTTGGGCCTCAGCCATGACGACTTCGTCCGGACCACCGAGGCCCGTCACCGCCGCATCGTCACCCTGCTCCTCGAGCGCCTCCACGCCTCGGGGCATTTCTACAAGTCGGCCTACCGTGGATTCTACTCGGTGAGGGAGGAAACCTTCCTGACCGAGAAGGACCGCAACCCGGACGGCACCTGGGACCCGCAATGGGGCGTGGTCCAGGAACTCGTCGAGGAGAACTGGTACTTCAGGCTGGGCGAGCACCAGGCCTGGCTGGTGGACCACCTCGAGCGGCACCCGGAATTCGTGCAGCCGGCGCACCGGCGCAACGAGGTGCTTGGGTTCCTGCGCTCCCAGAAGCTCGAGGACCTGTGCATCTCGCGACCGTCCTCACGACTGTCCTGGGGCATCCCCCTGCCCTTCG
>JBIKMQ010000358.1:0-3709 GCA_044359215.1 Candidatus Chromulinivoraceae bacterium | reverse complement strand
CCGTGTCGGCCGCGCTGGCATCGGCCCTGGCCTCGCTGGAGGGCATGCGCCGGCGCGAGGGAGAGGCGCTGGAGCGGGATCTGGAGGCCCGCATCGGGCTGATCCGCGCGGCGTTGGAGCGGGTCCGGGCCATCGCTCCCGAGGTGCCGGTGCGCCATCGCCAGCAGCTGCGCCAGCGCCTGCAGGCGGCCGGACTCGAGGGGGTTTCCCTCGACGACGAGCGGCTCCTCAAGGAACTGGTGGTCTTCGCCGACCGCTCGGACATCTCCGAGGAGGTCGCCCGGCTCGACAGCCACTTCCAGCAATACGAGGACTGCCGCAGGAGCCGCGAGGCGGTGGGCCGGAAGCTCGACTTCCTGTCGCAGGAGTTCCACCGCGAGATCAACACCATCGGCTCCAAGGCCAACGATGCTCGCATCGCCGCCGAGGTGGTCTTGATGAAGACGGAACTGGAACGCTTCCGCGAACAGGTCCAGAATATCGAGTAATCTGCGGTTTCCGCCCGAATCCATGCACCAGAGCGCCCCGTTCCTGCTGCTGATCTCCGCCCCGTCCGGAGCCGGCAAGACCACCGTCAGCCAGGGCTTGATGAACGCCTGCCCCGGCATCGGCCGCATCATCACCTGCACCAGCCGGGCCCCGAGGCCAGGCGAGGTCGACGGGGTGGATTACCACTTCTTCAGCCGGGCCGACTTCGAGGAGCGCATCGCGGCGGGGCAATTCCTCGAGCACGCCAACGTGTATGGCGACTGGAAGGGCATCCTCAAGGCGTCGGTGCGTGCCCATTGGGCGACGGGCCGGGACGCACTCCTGAGCGTCGATGTGCAAGGGGCGGAGACCATCCGCCGGGTGGTCGCCGCCGACCCGGCGCTGGCCGGACGGCTGGTGACGGTGTTCATCACCCCGGGCTCGCGCGCCGAGCTTGAGGCCCGCCTGCGGGGCCGGGATGCCGACGCGCCCGAGGCCATTGCCCGGCGTCTGGACACGGCCGAGGCCGAGGTGTCCCGCTGGGCCGAGTTCGACTACCTGCTGGTGAGCCGCAGCCGCGAGGAAGACTTGGACCGTCTCCGGTCGATCTACCAGGCGGAGCGGTGCCGGTCGTCGCGGCAGGGCTTCCGGTGGGAAACCGCCGGCGGCCCCGCGTCGCCGGTGGCTGCGGGAGTTCCGGAGCCCGCTGTACCGGTGTCCCCCGACCCGTTCCGTCCTGTCGCAATGGCCCCCCGGACCGCCTGAACCCGCCCGACAGAACCATGAACATCGTCCTCGGAGTCACCGGATCCATCGCCGCCCACAAGGCCATCGACCTGGCCAGCCAGCTGACCCAGGCGGGCCATCGCGTGAATGCCGTGCTCACCGCCGATGCGCAGCGCTTCGTCACGGCGCTGCCCTTCAAGACCCTGACCCGCCAGCCGGTGGTCACCGACCTCTACGACGAGGAGGAGGGCTGGAAACCCACCCACATCCGCCTGGCCGACGAGGCCGACCTGCTGCTGATAGCCCCGGCCACCGCCCAATGCCTGGCCAAGCTGGCCCATGGGATGGCCGACGACGCCCTGGGATGCATCGCCCTGGCCTTGCGGCCCGAGGCGCGCGTGCTGATCGCCCCGGCCATGAACGGCCGGATGTGGCGGCATCCGGCCACCCAGGCCAACGTGGCCCTGCTCGCGTCGCGGGGTGTCCGGTGGGTTGGTCCCTCGGAGGGCCTGCTGTCCTGTGGCTACGAGGGCATCGGCCGGTTGGCCCCGGTCGACGAGATCCTCCGGGCCGTTGCGGTGTCGGCGCCATGATGGCGACCGATGGACCCCTGGTCTATCCGGGTCCGCGCCGATCCCTCCAACCACCATGGCTTCGATGACCGAATCGCCCTCCTGGGAGACGTTCCGCCAGCGGTGGAACGCGCTGCTCGAGGTCTTCCGGTCGCCGCCGCCCGACCCGGCGCTCTTCCGGCAGCGCATCCGCTTCGTGGAGCGCAACATCGCCACCTGGGTGAAGCTGGCCCTGGCCCCGGTGCTCTACTGGTACCTGTTCAATCCCAATGCGTTCAGCACCCTGTCGGTCCCGCGTGAGGACCTGCTGGGATACCTGCGGGATTTCACGCTGATGATGACCGCGGTCAACATCGGCGCGGGCATCGTGCTGTGGGGCATGGATGAGATCTCGACGCCGTTGCTCGAGAAGGTGGTCTCGGTGATCTGCCTGCTCGACACGGCGTTCCTCGGGGCCGTCACGCTGTTTGCGGGCGGATTCGACAGCGTGTTGTACTGGGTGTTCCTCGGGCTGGTCCTGCGCAATGCGGCCATCATCCCGAGTTCCGAGGTGCAGGTGCTGGCCAACCTCTTCGTCTGTGCGCTGTATGTCCTGTCGGGCGTCCTGGAGCTGCGCCTCAACCAGGTGGAGTCGCAGGTGCTGGACAGCTACACCCCGCAGCTGGAGTCCCTGTCGGGAACCGGGGAGCCGTCGTCGGAGCCCTTCGAGTCCCTCATCCTGCGCGTGTTGTTGCTGCTCCTGATGACGGTGGTGTGCCTGGGCCTGCGCATCCTCATCGACCGTCAGCGGCAGCGGGAGGCCGAGGCCCAGGAATTCGCCCTCAAGCAGGAGCAACTGGAGGCCGCCGGGCGCCTGGCCGCCGAGATCGCCCACCAGCTCAAGAACCCGCTGGGCATCATCA
This sequence comes from Candidatus Chromulinivoraceae bacterium, assembly GCA_044359215.1. GTDB lineage: Bacteria > Verrucomicrobiota > Verrucomicrobiia > Limisphaerales > UBA9464 > SXXZ01. The sequence continues at coordinate 1,041 of JBIKMQ010000358.1, read as the reverse complement.
ACAACGCCGCCTACACGCTCCAGAAGACCGTGCGCGAGGGCAAGACCATCACCCAGCAGATCTCGATCATCCGCGAGGAGGTGGCCCGTTCCGACCGGATCATCACCGACCTCATGGGCTACGCCCGCCTGACCGAGGGACGGGTCGAGCGGGTCACCGTCACCGAGGTGCTCGACCAGGCCCTGGGGGTGGCCCTGCCGGCCGGCGCCGGTTTCGCCATCACCGTCCATCGCGACATCCCGCCGGCCCTGCCGGTGCTGCTCGGCCAGAGGGGACATTTCCTCGAGATCTTCACCAACCTGCTGGTCAACGCCCGCGAGGCGATGGGCCAGCGGGGCGAGCTGTGGATCACGGCGCGTCCCGCCCCCGACTACGCCGTCCAGGTGAGCGTCCGTGATTCCGGTCCCGGCATCCCGGCCGATGTCATCGGCAGGATCTGGGAGTCCTACTTCACCACCAAGGACCGCGGGACCGGCCTGGGGCTCACCATCGTGAAGCACACCGCCGAGATGTATGGCGGGCGCGTCCGGGTGGAATCCGAGACTGGCCAGGGGGCGACCTTTACCGTCACGCTGCCCGCCCGCACCCTCATGAGACTCCGATGAAACTGCCTCCCCTGCTGGTCGTCGATGACGAGAAGAACATGCGGTTGTCGCTCCGGACGGTGCTCGAGGGCGAGTCGTACGAGGTGCGCCTGGCCGACTCGGCCGAGGCCGGCCTGAAGATGATCCAGCAGGAGCCGTTCTTCATGGTGATCACCGACGCCCGGCTTGGCGGGATGAGCGGCTACGAATTCCTCAAGGAGGTGGCCGCGAAGCGTCCGGACCTGCCGGTGATCATGATCACCGCCTACGCCACGCCCAAGCTGGCGGTGGAGGCCATCAAGTCGGGGGCGACCGACTACCTGGCCAAGCCCTTCGAGCCGGACGAGCTGCTGCACGCCGTGGGCCGCTGCGCCGAGCGCCACCGGCTCCTGGCCGAGAACGCCGCCCTGAAGGCCCGGGCCGGCACGGGCATCCGCATCGAGAACCTCGTGGGCGA
>JBIKMQ010000357.1:0-3712 GCA_044359215.1 Candidatus Chromulinivoraceae bacterium | reverse complement strand
ATGTGCTCATCAACGGCGTCCCCCGGCCGGTGATCCGGGAGAACACCGAATACCAGCCGCAGAACCGCGGGTGGGACCTCCATTACGGGGAATACACCGGTGCCATCAACTACCTCACGCACGTCGGCCAGGAGACCGGCTCCCTCGACTGGTGGCAGAACGGGAAGACGAACCTCGACGAGGGTTGGTCCACCGACCTGCTGGCCGACCGGGCCGTGCGCAGCCTGAGGGAGCGCGATCCGCTCAAGCCCCTGGTGCTGTACTTGGCGTTCAATGCGGTCCATGGGCCGGTGAGCGCCCCGGCCGAATACCTCGCCCGGTATGCCTCCGTCGGCACGACCAATGCCAATCGGCAGAAACTCCTCGCGGCGCTTGAGCACATGGACGACGCGCTTGGGCGCGTGTTGGGCCAGATCGACACCGGCGGCAACGGCACCAACACGGTGGTCGCCTTCTTCGGCGACAACGGCGGCCAGGCATCGACCGGAGGGTCCAACCTGCCGTTGCGCGGCGACAAGGGTGATCTCTTCGACGGGGGCATCCACACCCCGGCGGCGATCCGGTGGCCGGGGGTGCTGCCCTCGGGAATCACCAACTGCCAGCAGTTCATCGGGGTGGCCGACTGGTTCCCGACCCTGTGTGCGGCCGCCGGGGTCCAACCCCGCAACACCGTACCGTTCGACGGACTCAACCTTTGGCCGCAACTGCTGCGAGCCACGAATGGGTGGAACGCCGACGAGTTTCGGTCGGCGCCGCTCGTCGCGGGCAGCAGCGCCGGCAGCGCCGTGTTCGGACGCTTTGCCCAGGGCAGCGGCTCGACCGTCTTCAAGCTCATCCGCGCCAAGCAACCGGCCGGTGCGGGGGGGGGCTTCAGTCAAAGCCTCTTCGACATCCTCAACGACCCCCAGGAGCAGACCGACCTCATCGGTCAGGCCGCCCTGGCTCCGGTGGTCACCTCGCTGACCGCCGTGCATGAGGCCATCAAGCCCGAGGCTTATTCGCCTTACATCGGGGTCCACCCGGAAGCGGTGTCCGTGGCCACCGGGAAACCGGTGACGCTCTGGGCACTGGCCACGATCTACGCCAAGGGGGCGCGGGCCCAATGGTATCGCGATGGGGTCGCCCTGCCGGGCACCACGAACCTCACCACGGTCGACACCGGCGTCTCCCTGAGTCGGTTCGACGTGCCCGCCGCCGGCACGGGCGATGCGGGCACCTACTCGGTCGAGTTCGGCGCCAACACCGTCGGATGGCCTGCGACGGTGCGGAGCCGCGGCGCGGTGCTGACGGTGACAGGAGGAGGTGGCGGTGGTGGCAGCGGTGGTGGTGTCACCAACACTCCGCCCGACGCCCTGACCTACGATGTGATGCTCGGGCGCCCCACCGACCGGTCCATTGCCCTGAACCTCCTGTCGCGCTCGAACCTGACGGCCTCGATCGAGTACGGCACCGAGCCCGGAGCCTATCCGCTGCGCTCCGAGGCCCGTGCGGTGTCGGCCGGGATTCCCTCGGTGTTCACCCTTGAGTCGCTGAGCCCCAACCAGCGGTACTTCTACCGCATCCAAACGGTGGCGGGCACGGGCGATGCGCCGCAGGCGGGGCCGATGCGCACCTTCCACACCCAGCGGGCGCGCGGGAGCCGATTCACCTTCGCCCTCGAGGCCGATCCGCATCATCGCGACAATGAGCCTCCGGTCTGGAGACTCGCGTTGACCAACATGCTCGCCGACCAGCCGGATTTCCTCATCGACCTGGGCGACACCTTCATGGAGGAGAAGATCGGGGTGACCAACGCCTACTTCCTCACCCAACCAGGCATCTTCGAGTTGCACCAGGAGGTACGCCGCGGGTTCTTCGGGTTGGTGGGGCACTCCATGCCCACCTTCCTGGTGAACGGCAACCACGAGGCCGAGCTGGGTTGGTTGCTCAAGCTGCAGGGCATCACCAACAACCCGGCGGTCTGGGGCACGCAGGCCCGCCAGCACTACTTCCCGGTGCCCGTCCCGGGAGGGTTCTACTCCGGGGCCTCGGCGATTGATCCGGCCCTGCGGGGGCCGCGAGACGGATACTATGCCTTCGAGTGGGGCGATGCCCTCTTCGTGACCCTGGACCCGTTCTGGTACACCAGCCCGAAACCCGGCCAGGACGGATGGAGCTGGACCTTGGGCATCGATCAGCACCGATGGCTCCAGCGCACGCTGGAGACCAGCACGGCCCGCTTCAAGTTCGTCTTCGCGCATCACCTCGTCGGGGGGGGGCTCGGCAACCAATCGCGCGGCGGACTCACCCACGCGCCCTATTTCGAGTGGGGCGGCAGGAACACCGATGGCACGGACGGGTTTGCGTCCAAGCGGCCCGGGTGGTCCATGCCGATCCAGCAGTTGCTCCTGACCAATGGGGTCCAGGCGTTCTTCCACGGGCATGACCATCTGTTTGTCCGCGAGGAGTTGGATCTGCAGGGCGATGGCGTGCCGGAACTCGTGTACCAAGAGGTGCCCCAGCCCAGCCGGACGATCTTCGGCACCAATTCGGCCACCGGGCACGGGTACACCAACCGCAACAGTGTCGTCCTGGGGAATTCCGGGCACCTTCGGGTGAGCGTCTCGCCCGAGGGGGCCGACGTGGAGTACGTGCGGGTCTATCTTCCGGAGTCCGAGGGGCCTGGTCGCACCAACCGGATGGTCAGCCACCGCTACACCCTGAAGCCGCGGTCGTTGCCGCTCCCGGCGGCCACGGTGCGCCTGCCGGACACAGGGCAGACCAGCAAGGCGGGCCTGCCGGTGATCGGGACCGACTCGGACTACACGCTCGATCCGCCCGCCTACCGGGACAACGGCGACGGCACCGTGGCCGACCTCGTCACGGGATGGACCTGGCAGAAGGTCGATGGCGGCGAGATGACCTGGGAACGGGCCAAGGCCTATGCCGCCACCAACACGCTGGGTGGGGTGGCTGCGGGCGGTTGGCGGTTGCCCACGATCCACGAACTGGCGTCCCTGCTGGTGTATTCGCGCCAGAATCCGGCGCTCGACACCACGTTCTTCGCCTCGTCAGGCGGAATTGCCGACTACTGGTGGTCCCGCGACACCTTGGCCTCGGATGCGAGCCGGGTGTGGGTGGCCAATGCCGGCGGAGGCACCGGGCCGAAAGTCCAGGGCGAGACGCTCAGCGGTGGTGGCACCCTGCGCTACCATGCCCGCTTGATCCGCGGAGCGGCGCCTGCACCTCCGCCCAGGCCGCGGTTCCATGCCCGTGGCGATGGCATCGTGGAAGACGCACTCACCGGGTTGATGTGGCAGCAGGCCGAGGCCGTCAGTGCCATGGATTGGGGACAGGCCCTGCAGAGTGCCGAGGGCCTGAGCCTTGGTGGGTTCCAGGATTGGCGCCTGCCCAACCTCCGGGAATTGCGTTCGCTGAATGAAGAGTCCCGCACCAGCCCCTCCATCGACCCGGTCGCCTTCCCGGGCGCCCAGTCCGGCCGCTACTGGACCTCGACCCTGCAGAACAACCGGACGACCCATGCCTGGTTCGTGGAATTCGTCAGCGGCATCACCAGTCAGACGCCCCGGGAGACGCTCCTGTGGGTCCGGGCCGTGCGCGGCGGGTTCACGAACACGCCACCGATTTTGGCTCCGATCCCGGAACCGGCGTTGCGCCCGGGCGCCACCTTCCGCTGGACCAATGCCGCCAGCGACCTGGAGAGCGTCGCCTC
>JBIKMQ010000355.1:0-3715 GCA_044359215.1 Candidatus Chromulinivoraceae bacterium | reverse complement strand
ACGGCCCGGGTGCTGGTCAACCGGGTGTGGCATCACCACTTCGGCCGTGGGTTGGTCCGCACCACCACCGACTTCGGCCGGGTCGGCGGCCTGCCGAGCCATCCCGGGCTGCTCGATTGGCTGGCCGGCGAGTTTCTCCGACAGGGCTGGTCGATCAAGGCCCTGCACCGGCTTATCCTCACGTCGGCGACATGGAAGCAGTCCTCGCGCGTCCCGGATGCCGCGGCGGCCGGGGCCGATCCCGGCAACGACCTGCTCTGGCGCCAGAACCTCCGGCGGCTCGATGCCGAGGCGTTGCGCGACACGCTCCTGTCGATCTCCGGGTCCCTGAACCTCGAGGCGGGCGGGCGAGGCTTCTTCCCGGCGCTGAGCGGGGAGGTGCTGGCCGGGGGATCGAGGCCCGGCACCGACTGGCAGGTCTCCGGACCCGGTGAGCGTGCGCGGCGCAGCGTCTACGCCTACATCCGTCGCACCTCCATGGTCCCGATGTTCGAGGCCTTCGACTACAGCAACGCCACCTCGCCGCTGGCCGAGCGGCCGGTGACGACGGTGGCCCCGCAGGCCCTGATGCTGCTCAACGACGCCTTCGTGCAGGATCAGGCCGCCGCCCTCGCCCGACGCGTGCGGGAGGAACCGGTCGCCCCCGCGGAGTCCTCCGGTGCCGCCCCGGGCTCCCCGCAGGCCTCCCCCGACGAGGCCCGCTGGCTGCGCCGGGCCTGGACCCTGGCCACCGGCAGGCTGCCGGAAGCCCGCGAGTCGGCCTCCGTCGCGGCCTTCTTCGCCCGTCAGGTGGACGTCTGGTCCGGTCTCGGACATCGGATGTCCTTTCGTCCGGATGTTCCCGACACCCTGTCGGTGCCCTATTTCAACGCCCTTCCCGCCGAGCGATTTCTCGTGCCTCCCGGGCCGGAGTGGGAGGCTCACAAGGGACTCTGGCCCCGCGAGTACGAGGGCAACCGCGCCCTCGAGGCCGGTCGGGGTCCCTTCGCCCTCCGCCGGGGTTTGGACCTCGGCGACGGCGAGCTGTCGTTCGGGCTGGTGCCTCAGGTGGGCTGTTCGCAGGTGGGCCTGCTGCTGAGGGCCTCGGTGCGTCCCGGGGAGCCCGCCGAGAGCGCCCTTGAGGTGGTCTTCGAGCCCCGGGAGGGTCGGGTGTCCGTCCGCCACACCACGCCGCGCTCGGCCACGCGCCTCTCCGCGCGCGAGGGCGTCGCGCTGGATGGCGAGGGACTCCGCGTCCGCCTCCGGCTCGACGGCGGTCGGTTGGTTGTCCGGTTGGGCGAGGGCGCCGAACCGGTGCTCGAGACCGCGCTGCCTCCGGGAATTCCGCCGACCGGGGCCTTGGGGGTCCGGGCCTGGGGATCGGGTGTGGGCCTGGATCGCCTGCATTGGACCCCGGCGGGCGGCACCCCTCGGGCCCTCTGGCCGGAGCGACCCCGCGACTGGGCCCGTCACCGGGCCCTGGAAAGCGCCTGCCTGCTGATGCTCAACCTCAACGAAGTGGCCTATGTCGACTGAACCCCGTCCCCGTCCCGCATCGCTGTGCGCGGGTTCCCGCCGCGACTTCCTGGCCCAGTTCGGTGCCGGCTTCACCAGCCTGGCCTTGTCCGGGATGCTCGAGGCCGACGGCTTCTTCGCGCGGCCCGAGGTCGCTGCAAGCCTCGGGTCGGACCCCATGCGCGTGAAGCCGCCGCACCGGCCGGCCAAGGCCAAGGCCTGCATCTTCCTCTTCATGTACGGGGGGCCGTCCCAGATGGACCTCTTCGACTACAAGCCCGAGCTCAACCGCCGCCACGGCCAGACGGCCTCGCTGGAGCAGCGACGCCGCGACGTGAAGCCGGGCACCCTGCTGGGTTCCAAGCGCACTTTCCGGCAGTGTGGGAAGTCGGGCCTGTGGTGCAGCGACGTGCTGCCTCACCTCTCCGGCCACATGGACAAGCTGGCCGTCATCAAGTCGCTGTATGCCGACTCCTTCGCGCACGGCTCGGCCATGATCCAGATGAACAGCGGGCGCGTGCTGCAGGGTTGGCCGTCGATGGGTTCCTGGATGTCCTACGGGCTGGGCTCGGCCAATGCGAACCTGCCGGGCTACGTGGTCATGCTCGATCCGCGCGGCGGGCCCATCAGCGGCGCGGCCAACTGGTCCAGCGGGTTCATGCCGGCGGCCTATCAGGGCACGGTGTTCCGGGCCTCGGGCAACCCCATCCTCAACCTCGACCCGGCCGACGGGGCTCCGCCCGGGATCCAGCGCGACACCATCACCACGCTCAACCAGCTCAACGCCGGGCATATGGCCTCGCGGCCGGGCTTCAGCGAGCTGCAGGCACGCATCGCCAGCTACGAGTTGGCCTTCCAGCTCCAGCGCAGCGCGCCCGACGCCCTCGACCTGTCGCAGGAATCGGCCGCCACCCTCGAGAGCTACGGCGTGAACCAGTCCCGACCCGACGACCATCCGCTGGCGCTGGGGCCGGCTCCCTTCGGTCGCCAGTGCCTCATCGCCCGACGCCTGGTCGAGCGCGGGGTGCGGTTCATCCAGATCTACCACGGAGGTGGCCACCAGCAGCAGAACTGGGACGCCCACAATGGCGTCGAGGAGAACCTCCGCATCCATGGGCCTGAGATCGACCAGCCCATCGCCGCGCTCCTGGCCGACCTCGAGCAGCGCGGCCTGCTCGACTCGACCCTCATCGTGTGGGGGGGCGAGTTCGGCCGTCAGGCCGTGTCGCAGGGAGGCAACGGGGGCCGCGACCACAACCCCAAGGGCTTTACCTACTGGCTGGCCGGCGGTGGCGTCCGTGGCGGCACCAGCTATGGCGAGACCGACGAGTTGGGCCATGAGGCCGCGGTCGACCGCCACCACGTCCGCGACTTGCACGCCACCCTCCTGCACCTCATGGGTCTCGACCCGCTCAAGCTCACCTACTTCTACGGCGGCCTCGACCAGAAGCTCACCGGCGTGGTCGAGCCCGAGGTCATCCGCGCCGTCCTGGCCTGATCCTCCGGGGTCCGCGCCACAGCGTCCGCAGAAGGCGCAGCCGTCGACGGCGTCGCAGGCGGAGACGACGATGACGATGGGGTGGATCGCCGAACGTCTGGCAATGGGCACGCGCGGTTATCTACACCATCGCGTGCGTCGGCTCAGGAAGCTGGGCGGGGAGTGGACAATATCAAGAACTGACCCCTTTGCCTGACCCCTTTGCGTCCGGCGGCGGGGTGCGCTCCGGGCCCCGGAAAAGCAGACAGTTGACCCCCATCGCCCAGTCTAGGAACTTCCTATCATCAATATCACCCCTTACAGCGTCGAATTCTGGGCGAACGTCCCGGAGGGCTGGGAAGGGGTTTCCGATTAGCTCCACCCACATCCCAATGAATCGCTTCATGAGTTGGTTGGTGGGCCTTGTGGCTCTTGGACTGCTGGGCACTGTTGTTTGGAGCCGCTTCCAGCAATCGAGGACCTCCACGGTTGAAGACGTCCGATACCAAACGCACCAGGCGCCTGCGATCACAGGAATACCCGACAGAGTTGGTCTGCCCGCGGCGGGGCGGCGCCTCAGCGCGGATGAGGTCGCTCGCGAGTTGGCGGCAATCTTGGCTGCCAACGAGAGTTGGCATTGGCGGTTCAGCCATATGGTTGAAGCCATCGAGAGGGCCGATCTCACCCAACCGGGTTGTGCTGCTGTGATTTGGGATTTTGCCATGGGCCAATCGCTTCCAAACG
>JBIKMQ010000356.1:0-3715 GCA_044359215.1 Candidatus Chromulinivoraceae bacterium | reverse complement strand
CGCGAGATGTGCTCGAGCAGCACCGGAGCCGCGTACAGGTGGTCGACCGGGATGTCGAAGAAGCCCTGGATCTGCTGGGCGTGCAGGTCCATCGTCAGGACGCGGTTGGCCCCGGCGGCGACCAGCAGGTTGGCCACCAGCTTGGCGGTGATGGGCACGCGAGGCTGGTCCTTGCGGTCCTGTCGGGCATACCCGTAGAACGGCAGCACCGCCGTGATGCGCGAGGCGCTGGCCCGCCGCAGCGCATCGATCATGATGAACATCTCCATCAGGTGCTGGTTGGCCGGCGGGCTGGTGGACTGGATGACGAAGACATCCGTGCCCCGGACGTTTTCATCGATCTTGACGAAGGTCTCACCGTTCGGGAACGGCTTGACGGTCGAGCGCCCGAGGGGAATCCCGATCGCGTCGCAGATGGCCTTGGCCAGGCTGGGGTTGGAGTTGCCGGAGAAGACTTTCACGAGGATGGGTGACCACGAACCGGACGACGCCTCTCGGTCGAGGTGCCGCCTTTCCCGGCGAGGCTCACGGAGGCCCAGCGCCCATCGCAAGCCCATTTTCCGGCTTCGTCCGCCATCGCAAGAGCCGGATTCCGCGGGCGCGCCTGCGGCGGGTCGAGCTGTGCCGGTCAGGATTGCCTGCGGAGCAGGTGGTCCGAGATGGCCTCAAGCGCGACCGCCCTGCCCCGGAAGGGCTTCAGGGCCGCCTCGGCCTTGGCGGTGAGCTCCGCGGCGATGGCCCGCGATTTCTCAAGGCCCACGATCGACGGGTAGGTGGCCTTTCCGGCCTTCACGTCCTTGCCGGCGGTCTTGCCCAACTGCTCCGAGGTCTGGGTGACATCCAGGATGTCGTCGATCACCTGGAAGGCCAGGCCGACATGGTAGCCGAAGTCGGTGAGGGCCTCGAGCTGTGCCGGGGTGCCGTTGGCGCTCATGCCGCCGAGCCGGACCGAACAGGCCAGCAGGGCGCTGGTCTTGCGCTCATGGATGTATCGCAACTGGGCCCGGGAAATCTTGCGCCCCTCGCCCTCGAGGTCGGCCACCTGCCCTGCGATGAGCTGCAGCGAGCCCGAGGCCCGGGCCATTTCCAGGACCATCTCCCGGGAGCCGTAACGCTTGGTCGCCGGGGCCGAGGCGGCGATCTCGAAGGCCTGGGTCAGCAGGGCGTCACCGGCCAGGATGGCGATGCCCTCGCCAAAGACCTTGTGGTTGGTGGGCTTGCCCCGGCGCATGTCATCGTTGTCCATGCCCGGCAGGTCGTCGTGGATGAGCGAGTAGGTGTGGATGCACTCGACGGCGCAGGCCAGTGGCATCGCTGCCTCCGGGCTGCCGCCACAGGCCTCGGCGGCGGCCAGCACCAGGGCCGGACGCATGCGCTTGCCGCCGGCGAAGAGTGAGTAGCGCATCGCCCGGTGGATCGTCGCGGGTTTGGCGCCGGCTTTCGGCAGCAGTCGGTCGAGGGCCCGATCCACCGCGCGGGTTTGCGCGGTGAGCCAGGAAGCAAGGTCGAATCGGGACATCGAGCTGTTGGTAGCGTGCCGGCGACGGGCCTTTCAAGGCGGGAGTGCGGCAGCGTACCCCCAATTCCGGGTGCCGGATCACAGGCGCCCGAACGGGTGGACCCGGCGTCACGCCTCAGGGTCGCACCGGCGCGCCAGCCATACCGAAGCGACGATTTGACGACCCGGCTCCGAGCCACGAAGGTGAAGCCGTCCCCGATGCCGACCGCCACCGCCTCACGTCTTCCCGTCACCCGATTCTGGGAGTTCCTCTCCACCCGGGACCTGCCCGATTTGGGTCCCGGACCGCGTCCGGGAACCCTGCCCGGGCAGACTGTCGAGCTTCGGGTGGTCGAAGCCATCCGGGACCTCGGGCTGTCCGACCCGGACTCCGGGTTGCTCGAGGCCATCGCCCTGCTCTACCACGACCACCACGACGCGGCCCACAACCGGGTGCAGGACCGGACGGATGCCGAAGGGTGCCTGGTCCACGCCATCCTCCACCGCCGGGAGCCCGACCATTGGAATGCCGCCTATTGGTTTCGTCGCGTGTCCGGACACCCGATCTACCGGGCACTCACGCCTGCGGCGATCGAGGCGGCCCGGGACGCCGAAGCCCGCACCGTGCTGGCCAACCTGACCCTCTCGGGCGACCTCGATCCTCTGGCCATGGTGCAGGAATGCCGGAGGGTGGCCGACCGGCCATGCGCCCGGTCCGAGGCCTACCTTCGGACGGTCCAGCACCTGGAGTTCGTGACGCTGGTCGACCACCTGCTCACCTGATCGCCCCCGGCCAACCTGGCAATCCGGGTCGTCTCCGCCATCCGCGCCCGCGCAGCCGGCGACTGACGCCTGGACCGGCGATGGGCAAGTCGTGTGCAGCCCTCGGGAACAGCCCCCTCTGGAAGGTGGCCAAGGACGAGGACCATCGGTAGCGTCCGCGACCCGGAATGACCATGTCCCTGAGTGAAGTGCTGTCGGCGGTGCTGCCGGTGTTCTGCCTGGTGTTGGCCGGGGTGGGACTGCGTCGGGCTCGGTGGCTGACCGAGGAGGCGGATGCGACCCTCTTGCGACTGGTGGTCCAGGTGATGACGCCCTGCCTGATCGTCGACAAGGTGCTCGGCAACCGGGCGCTGCATCGGCCAGAAAACCTGCTGATTCCGCCGCTGGTCGGCTTCGGCGGCATCGCGCTGGGGATCGGCGTATGCTGGCTGGTGCGCCGCCATGTCGGACTGCGCACCGAGCCCGAGCAGCGGACCTTCGCGCTGACGGCGGGCCTCCAGAACTACAGCTACGTGCCCTTCCCGCTGGTGCTGGTGCTCTTCGCCGGGCATCCGGACACCCTGGGCGTGCTGTTCGTCCACAACCTCGGCGTGGACATCGCCATGTGGACCCTCGGGCTGGTGACCCTCGGGCATGCCACGGGCCCGGGAGAATGGCGCAAACTGGTGAACCCGCCGCTGGTGGCCATCCTCCTGTCGCTGGCGATCAATGCCGTCGGCGGCGACCGATGGGTGCCCCGCCCCCTGGCGATCACGGCCTCGATGCTCGGCGCCTGCACCTTCCCGCTCGGGATCATGCTGGCCGGCGCGATGGTCGCCGACCTCGTGCGCCAACTGCACCCGACCCGCGCGGTCGGCACGGTCGCCTGGTCGGCCATCCTGCGACTGGGGGTCGTGCCGGCGCTGCTGCTCGGCATCGCCCGCATCCTCCCCTGCTCCGTCGAGCTCAAGCGGGTGCTCGTCGTGCAGGCCGCCATGCCGGCGGGGGTGTTCCCCATCGTGCTGGCGCGCCTCTATGGCGGCGACCCGGCCACGGCCGTGCGCGTCGTGGCCGGGACCACGCTGTTGAGCCTGGTGACCATCCCGCTGTGGATCCGCTGGGGCATGACCTGGCTGGGTCTGACTCCCTGACCCGCGGGATCCGGTTGCAGGTTGCGGTCCCGGGCGGGGCGCACCAGCCTCCTGCCAACCGATGTACGGATTCTCCCAGCTTCCCAATGGCCTGCGCGTGGTGACGGCCGCGATGCCCCACCTGGCCAGCGTCTCGGTGGGCATCTGGGTGGACACCGGGGGGCGGCACGAGGCGGCCCACGAGAACGGGGCGGCCCACTTCATCGAGCACATGCTCTTCAAGGGCACCCGCCGACGATCGGCCGCGCGGATCTCCCAGGACATCGAGGGCATCGGCGGCTACCTCAACGCCTTCACCGACGAG